>JBBKWI010000227.1:0-6495 GCA_037968875.1 Candidatus Sericytochromatia bacterium
CTGCGGACTCTGGGTTCACACAGATTGTAAATTTTGCCTGCGACTGGCGGATTCTTTTGAAAATGAGTCATGCCGTGTAAGAGAGCCGCTGCAATATTTTCAACATAACCATATTGCCAAAGGCTCGCTTGTTTATTGATGCCCAGGATCATTTTAGATTGATGATGTATGAGATGTTGCAATATCCAGCCGTGACGATAAGCGTATTGGCGGTCATGGGGGCCATAGACCATGGGCAGGCGATAAACCGTGCTTTGCGGGCAAGCCTGCTGCACAATTGCAGTCACCTGGTTTTTATCGTAATCAGCATTGTGAAGGCTATCTATGCTGCGCCAATAGAAAGGAATATCTGTGATCGGGTCTTGCTCATTAAGGGGCCAATCGCATTGATCTCGCCCGTTGACTAAATCCTGAAAGGCGGCATAACAATCCGCTGAAGAAAGCAGGCTTAACTGTGCCTTGCTGCCTTTAAAGATCGAGACAAAATCTTCGGCATGTTGAAGAGTCATTGCCAGACAATGCATGACAGCATCAGGTGCCAGGCTTAGCAAGGCTTCTCGGGAGTCGGTCAAGGCATTCAAATCACCCTGAATCTGCTCAAATGGCGCGTCAGGCCAGCTTTGTCCACGGTTAAATAAAATCACTTCATGCCCGGCATCGCGGGCTTGCAAAGCCAGATGACGCCCTATAAAGCGTGTCCCACCAATAATCAATATTTTCATAAAAGCCTCTTGATTTGTTTACTGCTTTGACAGCCAGACCTATAGAGCGATGACTATTTACTTCGTTTTAGATGCGTAGAGTGATTTACCGTTTTGATTTAAGGTGACGCCTCGTATGTTGCCTTCAGGATTGCGTTCAAAAACCAATTGGGCATCAACAATGCGGTAAACAAAATGATCGGCTTCAGCTTCCGGGAAAACTCGTAATTCAGCTTGGCCGGTCAGCCCGACAATTAAGTAGCCCGCTTCTTGACGGATTTTAAGTATGAGCCCTGGTGCAAGCAAGTACTGTCCCAAATAGACATTCAATTTCTCTGTAGCTGTGCGTTGATCCAGCAAAGGCTTCAGGGGGCTCTCTGGGTGCATTAAATGCTGTGCTAAATCTTGAATGGCATCGGTGTTATTGGTCAAAATGACTACGCCTCGGCCCCTGTCTGGGGCAAAACTCATGTGACTTAAAAAGCCACCCGTCATGCCATTGTGACTATATTCAGGGCCCGGCGTTTCAGCGGTTTGTAGGCGTTTGTCGAGATGCCAGGCATAGGCTAAGTTCAGCGGATGACTTGACGATTGATATAGAATTTGCTGACTGCGCAGAATAGCTTTACTTAACTCTGGATCAGAGATTGACTGCGGCTCTAATTGCGCACTTAAGTAGCGGGCCATATCCTGGCCAGTCGAACGTAAAGCCCCCAGGCCCTGAGTCACCTCAGAAAAATGCCAGCCCGGTACCGCAACACCTTCATAATGAGCATGAGCCAATGGCAATCCTGCAGCTGGATCATCAACCTGTGTTTGGTTCATGCCCAGGGGTCTCAGAATATCTTGCTTGAGCATCTGGGCGTAATTTGTCTGTTTGCTGTTGTGGACCAATAAACTGCTTAGAATGCCATAACCCAGGTTGCTATAGGCGTATGTTTTGGGGGCTTTGCTCAAAACATGGGTATGTGCAAAACTTTGCAAGCGTTGGGCCGAATAATCGAGGTAGGGATCCGTCGGCTGAGCAGGCTCAAAATTATCCGGCATGCGGGGTAAACCTGAGCTGTGAGTTAATAACTCTGAGAGCGTGATTGGGTTTAAACTGGCATTCAGTTTGCCCCACGATTGCGGCCAAATCTGGCTCAGAGTGGCATCTGTCTTTAAAGCGCCCCGCTCTATTTGTAAGGCGGCTTGCAAAGCAGTAAATGTTTTGGTGACGCTGCCAATTTCAAAGCGTGTTTCTGGGGTGACCAGCTGAGCGTCTTGGGCAAAAGAGGTTTTGCCAAAACTCTGGATCACCGGCGCCTGGCCTTTTTCTTTAAAAATGATCACCAGACCCGGGTTTAAGCCCAGCTCGATACGGCGTTCAGCTGAAGCTATCACATCCGGGGGGAGCCCGGCCGCTTGTGCGCTCAGGGGGAGTAGGAGACTAAGACAAGCGAGTCCGGTGCATATAGAAAGAGATTTGTTTTTCATGGTGATCACTCCTGAAAATAAGTGCTTAAGTATATCACAGTGGCTTTTGAGGCTAATTCGTGTTGTTTTAACAGAGCGTTTGCCAGTTTTATTTAGCCAAAGCGTGCCGGATCTTTCCACTCCAATTCGATCCGATACTGTTTTGCTTCAAAACCAATTGACTCATAAATCGCGGCGGCGTGGTAGTCGGCATCTGCCTCCATTACCAGGGTTTTGAGATCCGGTTTGCTGAGCATCTGCTTTGCTACCGAATATACCAGGGTGGAACAAGCCCCCTGACGCCGAAAATCGCGATGGGTGCCCACATTGTGAAAACGCGCCAGATCAGCCTGCCAATAGACACCCAGTTCGGCTATCATTTGCTGGTCTACAAAGACGCCAAAGCGCTGAGCCTGGCCTGAGGCAACCAGGCGTCTAAAAGCCTGGGCTTCTTCGTTGAGGAATTCAATTTGCTGGCTATCGCTGCCATAACCCCAGTTCGGAGTGAAATGTATGTCTGAGTAGTGAGCCCAGTCGCTGTCTGTAAAAGGCTTCACTTCTAGCTCGTCATTGAATTGACGGGGCCGGACAAGAGATTGCGCACAGAGGATTTTATGGCGCTCAGCTGTGTAGCCTACTTTCAGGAATTCTGTGGGCAAGGGCTGATTCGCGTCACTGGCCGGATAAGTCATCGCAGCAAAGCCATTTTCTGTTTTGGGTCCTATTTCTGCTTCCAGCCAATTTTCAATCTGTTCTAATTCTCCTGACTGGGGCGCTTGCTTGAGAATCAGATAATTGCCCCAAAAATAGCTGGGGCGAGCTGGCGTTTTGACCGCAATATAATCAGGGGTTTCCTTTATTTGGCTAAAAAATTGGTCATAGATTAAATTTGTACGCAGTCCCATACAATTAATATCTTGAAATGGTCTTGACTCTGGATTCATTAAATTTACCTTTGCTTATATTGCCTATTCTTACTAAGCCTGGCTCAGATTTAGGCCTCTCTGTGAAAGACAAAATGCTGAACAAACACGAGATCAACAGGGTACACTATACCCAATCAAGGAGGCGTATCGATGAAACCATTTTCTGAAGCCTGCGAACGTAATAAAGGACCGATCGCTGAGGCGCTCGTTCATTACCTACCAAAGGCCAAAAATGTGTTTGAGATTGGCAGTGGGACGGGGCAACACGCTGCTTTCTTTGCCCTGAAGTTACCCCATCTTCAGTGGCAACCCAGTGACCTTAAAGAGCACCATAGTGGGATCCAGGGCTGGATCAAAGGCTGTAAAGAAGAAAATATCTCACAGCCGCTAGAATTAAACGTGCTGGTTGGCCCCTGGCCAGAGTCTAGATTCGATGCTGTCTTTACGGCCAACACCTTGCATATCATGCCCTGGAATGCGGTTCAGGCCCTTTTTAAGGGCGTTGCTGAGCTTCTCTCAGATCAAGGGCATATGATTGTATATGGGCCATTTAAATACAAAGGTGAGTTCAGTTCAGAAAGCAATGCCAAGTTTGAAGATTGGCTCAAATCTGTCGATTCGCAGCGAGGCATCCGTGATTTTGAACAAATCGATTTGCTGGCTCGGCAAGCAGGGCTAAAGCTTGTTGAAGATCGCCCCATGCCAGCCAATAACCAGTTATTGGTTTATCAAAAATCAATAACATTGTGGCAACGAATGACTCGGCGCTAGACTTTTTTCTCTATCTCAGGCCTGCTAGGTAGCAAGCTGTTTTCTGAGCTATGCTGTTGCTTTGTTCAAGCTTTGATTTAAAGAGGAGACGCAGATGAAAATAGAACTGTTTTGGTTAGCTTTAACGGTCTTAATGACCGCCTTGATGTGGGTTCCTTATATTTTGAATGCCCTGGTGGTTTGGGGGATTCCAGCTGCGATGGCTTATCCTGAAGATCCTGCGCCATTGGCCGAGTGGGCTCAACGTGCCAAAAAAGCCCATGCCAATGCTGTTGAAAACCTGGTTTTGTTTGCACCGGCTGTTTTGATTTATGTACATCTGGCTGATGTGAGTGGAGCGAGTTCAATTGATTGGGCTGTGATATCTTATTTTTTCGCTCGTCTGGCTCACTATCTGATCTATATCCTTAAAATCCCTTATTTGCGTACCCTCAGTTTTGCCGCTGGATGGGCCATGACGATAATCATTTTAGTCAAAGCGATTATGTTAACTCAGATTGCCGCTTAAGCTAAGCCACTCTTGCCTGGTAAACAATACCAGGCATTTTTTGTGCGCGTTTCGAATTATGCTCTTGCGTTCATTCTACGTGGGATCTGTTATACTCAAGTATACACCCCATGAAAAGAGATTTCAGATGGCTAAAATCAAGAAGCAATTTGTCTGTCAAGAATGCGCCGCGATTTCCCCCCGTTGGATGGGCAAATGTACCGAGTGCAATGCCTGGAACAGTTTAGAAGAGAAATTGGTTCAAAAGCAGACCAATCGCCTGGCGACAAGTCAAGAAACCTGGCAGCATGTAGATCAAACGGAACTCCTGCGTTTACAAGATATTAATTACTCCGAAGCAGACCGACAACTCACAGGGCTTGAAGAACTTGATCGCGCTCTGGGTGGGGGAATGGTGCCAGGGTCTCTGATTTTATTGGGAGGGGAGCCAGGCATCGGGAAATCGACATTACTCTTGCAAGCGGCCTATTTGATGTCTCAGGGTTTACGGGTAATATATGTCTCCGCTGAAGAATCGGCACAACAAATCAAATCACGTGCCAGCCGACTGGGCTTTGAATCCTCAGATCAATTTCATCTCCTGGCCGAAACACAGCTGGATAAAATCCTGGCGATTTTAGAACAAGCGCAACCCGAAGTGGTGATCTTAGATTCAATCCAGGCTGTTTATGATAGCCGTCTCGAAACCACTCCTGGCTCTGTCTCGCAGGTTAAAAATACCTGTAATTTGATGATGAAGCTTTCCAAGCAGCAAGGTATCAGCTCCTGGATTATTGGTCATGTTAACAAAGATGGTGATATTGCAGGGCCCAAAGTTTTAGAGCATATGGTCGATACCGTACTCTATTTTGAAGGGGAGCGCTACCGCTCTTTTCGCTTATTGCGCACCATGAAAAATCGTTTTGGCGCGACCCATGAAGTGGGGGTCTTTGATATGACCCATCAGGGCCTCAAAGAAGTTACTAATCCATCAGCTTTATTTTTAGCCGAATATGATGGCGATAATTCAGGCTCAGTGATTGTTCCAACTTTAGAAGGCACCCGTCCAATTTTAATTGAAATTCAGGCTTTGACTTACGCTTCATACGCCAATTTCCCCAAGCGTTCAAGCAACGGAATAGCTTATCAACGTCTGATTCAATTGATCGCCGTTTTAGAAAAACGGGTGGGACTCAATTTGTCTAAGTCAGATGTCTTAGTGAATGTGGTCTCTGGTCTGGAGATAGAAGAACCCGCCGCCGATTTGGGCGTGGCAATGGCAATGATCTCTTCTTTTAGAAATCTCCCATTGAACCAACACACCCTCTATTTAGGTGAAGTGGGCCTGGGGGGTGAGGTACGGGCCGTTAATCAAATTGAACGACGCTTACAAGAAGGTCAGAAATTAGGCTTTAAGCGTGCAATCGTGCCCCAAAAAAATCTACCTTTGCAAGTTGAAACCGAGATGGAAATTATCGGGGTCAAAAATTTAATGCAGGTCTTGAAAACGATTCCACAATCAAATGAGAAGGCAACAGTGAGTGCCTAATTGAATGAAGTGATTGCGTTATTTTGCTTGCTAGACTCAAGTCAGTGCTATACTTTTCGAGCTTTATACGCTCAGTGTCGCGGCGTCAGGTTTGTTTGATCTGCCAGATTGAGTCCCATTCATGAGCAAAGGCCCCTCAATTGAGAGGCCCAGCAGCAAAACCAAATTTTTAATTTTTTATTTAAATATAGGCTGAGTGTGCAAATCGTAAGGGACTGGGGCAACCTGAACATTTTGGTTGATTTCAACATAAGCAACGGCAAGGTCATTGTTTAACTGAGCGAGTACGGATTCCATCTGTGCACGAGATTGTATCTGATTGCGGAAGCTCATGACATAAACATTGATGCCGGCAATATAGTTTTCTGTTTGTAATTGATGGCGTTGGTTGAAGGCTTGCATTTGGGTGCGGCTGGCATCCGCTTGGAAGCGAACCAAAACTTGTTGTTCAACTTGATTTTTGTTCTGGGTTTGCGCTTGCATTTGGCGATAAAGCGAGTTCATTTGGACAGGGGCTTGTGCATTGCCACAGGCGCTGAGGGTGATGGCGGCTCCGGCTACCAGAGAGATTTGGACCAGGGTGTTTAAAATTACTTTCATGAGGTT
>JBBKWI010000228.1:0-14739 GCA_037968875.1 Candidatus Sericytochromatia bacterium
CAGTCAGCAATTGGGTGAAGAGAGTGGTTCCGATCTCTTATATTATTTTGGTCACCGCTGTGGCCAAAAAGATTATCAGGCCTACTCTCAGATTATGACCTGGTCTAGCCCCGAAGATAGTCTGGGTTTTGGTTTAAGCCTTAAATCTTGGGGCAATTGGACCCAGGTTGAGGACCTCATTCTGAATGCTGATGAGAACACACTGGCCAGTGGCTACTGGTTAATGCCTGATGACTTTGATGCCTTCTGGGGCAACAATGATTATACGCCCTCTTATCGTTTTTTAGCGGGCTATGGTACCGGTTGGAGTCAGGCTTGTTTAGAGCGAGACGTTCTGGCTGAGGTGGAGTCTATCGAAGCCAATGGCTGCCGTTGGGTCTTACGTGAAATAACGGAGTCTCTGGGTGATCAACGTTGGCAAAGCCTGCTCAAGAGTCCTGATTTCGAAAGCCTTTTTCGAATTACCCAAAACTCTCAGAACTCCTATTCGCATCTACAGCAAGAAAACCAGTACCTACACACCGAACTCGAAAAACAAACCTCTGTTTTAGAAGCTCAGGTCAACCGTCAGATAGAACAGGCTTATTATCTGCGGCGTCATAAAAAGGCTTTGAAAGCCCTCAGTAGCAGTCAGGGGGTACTGAGCGGTGACCTGGAAACAGTCTTGCAAAAGATAACCCGTAGCCTGGTGCGCACCCTTGATTTAAAGCGAGCCTCAGTCTGGTTCTTTGAGCCCGGCTCGATTTCAACTTTGAATGAAGCCTTGTGTTATTCAGGGCAGGACAAAGACTACAGTACCGGACGCAAGCTAGACTCTGAGCAGCAGTCGCGTTTTTTTGAAACCCTGAGTAAAAACCGTGTCCTGGCTATTCGTCAGGCTAATTTGGATAAGCGAACCCATGATCTGGTTCCAGATATTCTGGATGCAGATACGGCGGTGCTTGTTTCCCCCTTTAATTACAGTGCTCGTTTGAAAGGTTGTCTGATCCTGGAGTCTGATCGCGCCCGTGACTGGACACCCGAAGAAGAGATGTTTGTGTCTTCTTCTGCTGATTTTATTACTCTGACCCTGGAGGCAGCAGAGCGTAACCGTGCTGAAAAAGAGCTGCGTCGTAAAGATAAACTGCTACAACATGTGGTTGAAGCAGTCAATAATCTGCTCACGATCTCTGATTTTAAGCTGGCGATTCAGCAGGTGCTGGCTTCTTTGGGGCAAATTCCCGATGTGGATCGGGTCTATTTGTTTGAGAACCATCTGGATATGCAGAGTGGTGAGGTTTTGCTTTCCCAACGTTATGAATGGGCTGATCCACAAGTAATTTCCCAAAAGCACAACCCAGAAATGCACAATCAATCTTATTCTGATCATTTGCCACGTTGGTTAGGTCTCTTACAAGACAAAAAAGACATTCACAGTGTGATTACCGATCTGCCTGAGTCTGAACAAGAGCAGTTACGCGAGCAGGGCATTCAGTCACTGTTGATTATGCCTGTCGAAGTGGATACTAAGCTTTGGGGTTTTATTGGCTTTGACAATTGCCATTCCCAGCGTTTGTGGAGTAACAGTGAGGTTGCTTTGCTTCAAATGGTGGCTGGCTCGATTGGCTCCCGTATTGAACACGACTATGATGAGCAGGCCCTGGCGCGCAGTGAAAATATGTTCCGCAGTATTTTTCAGTCGGCCTCCCTCGGAATTGTGATTATTAAGCCTGACGGCAGCATGGATCAGGTCAATCAGGCCTTTTGCCAGATGTTGGGCTATCGCGCTGAAGATCTCTTGCACAAAAGCCTTTATGAGTTCTGCTATCCCGCTGATCAAGAAAACCAGCGCGCTCGTTTGGATATGTTGTTTCAAGAGCAGATTTATCATTTTCAAACCGAAAGTCGCTATTTTTCGAGTAAAGATGAGATTATTTGGGTGAACTTTACAGCTTCATTGGTGGTCTCGCCAGAAGAGCCTATGGCCTATGCTTCTGGTGAACAGCCGACGCGCGTGATCGGTATTTTAGAAAATATTACCAAGCGCAAACAAGCTGAAGGGCACTCTTTACGCAACGAGCGCCTGATGAAAATTGTGGGCTCTATGGCTCAGGTGGGCGGCTGGGAATTGGGAGCAGAATCAGAGCCCCCTATTTGGACTGATGAAGTCTTTCGGATTCATGGCCTGGACGCCAGTGAGGCGATCCCCCAATCTTTAGAAGCCGAGTTGGCTTTTTACCCGGAGCCCGGGCGTTCACAATTGCGTGAGCAGATGAAAAATAGCTTAAGCAATAGCCCTGATAACCAGGGCTTTGAGCTGGAGTTGCCTTTTGAGCAAGCCAATGGCAACGAGATGTGGGTGCATGTGCGTGGGCGCTCGAAATACGAGCGAGGTAAGGTGGTCGGTCTCTATGGTGCCCTGCAAGATATTACGATTCGTAAGCGCAATGAAGAGGAATTACGCGAGCTCAACAGTCGCCTGGAGCAGAGGGTGGCCCAGCGCACAGAAGAACTTGAACGCTCTAAATTAGATGCCGAATCGGCTTCACGTGCCAAATCCGAGTTTCTGGCCAATATGTCTCACGAAATTCGTACCCCTATGAATGCGATTCTGGGGTTTACAGAACTCATGAACGACGAAATTCAGGCGCCACATTTGCGCCAGTATCTTGAAGCGATTAGCATGTCAGGGCATACCTTGCTGAGCTTGATTAACGATATTCTGGATCTCTCTAAAATTGAGGCAGGCAAATTAGAAGTTGAGCCCACCGCAGTCAATCCGTATCAGCTCTTTCGTGAAATTCAAACCATTTTTGGTCCCAAAATTCAAAATAAAAACCTTAATTTCTCGATTGAAATTGACCCTGATTTGCCCTCTTCGATTGTGGTTGATGAAACCCGGATTCGTCAGATTCTATTTAATTTGATCGGCAATGCCGTTAAATTTACGGATCAAGGTTTTATCAAGGTCTCAGTGGCCAAGCAATTTTCTGAAGAAGATGGCAGTCGCCTGAATTTATTGATGGCTGTTGAAGACTCAGGCATTGGGATCCCGCTTGAAGAGCAGCAGCGTATCTTTGAAGCCTTTCAACAACAAGAAGGCCAGAGCACACGCAAATATGGTGGGACGGGATTAGGGCTAGCGATTACGCGCCGACTGGTTGAGATCATGAATGGGGAGTTAACTTTGGATAGCTGTCCAGGCAAAGGCAGCACCTTTTCGGTGTCCCTGGCAGCGGTGGCTGTGGCCTCAGCTCCCCCGCTCACTTTAGAGCAGTCAGAGCCGGTTTCTGACTTAAGCTTTGAGCCTGCGCGGGTTTTGATTGTCGACGATATTCCGTTGAATCGTACCCTGATTCGTAGCTATTTTGAAAAAACCCCCTTAACCTTTATCGAGGCTCAGAATGGCCTAGAAGCGATTGAGATTGCACGACAGCAGCAGCCTGATTTAATTCTGATGGATCTCAAAATGCCCGTTATGGATGGTTATGAGTCAACCCAGTCCCTCAAGGCTGATCTGGCGACCTCGAGAATCCCGATTATAGCCTTAACCGCTTCGGGTATGCGGCAAGATGAGAAGCAGGCTGCCAAACGTGGCTTTGATGGTTATTTACGCAAGCCAGTGCTTCGACGTGATCTGGTTAAAGAGTTGTCCCGATTTCTGACTTATGTCCAAAACGAACCCGAAGTCAGCGAAGCACTTCCAGAAATAGCCGTCCAGGCTGAGCCCTTTATTCAAGTGGATATCAGAGCTGCAGCTAAAGACTTTGAAAAGTTAATTCCCAGTTGGGAGCTGATCAAAGATTCTCTCGAACTCGATGAAATAGATGCCTTTAATGAAGCCCTGGTAGCGATTGGTAAACGCTATCAACTGGCTTTTGTCGTGCAATATGCTGAGAGAATTAAGCAGGCCTGCGATCTCTTTGAGATGGAGCGGGTTGAGTCTTTATTATTGCAGATACCTGATTTACTAAGCAAAGTGCAAACATTGGAGAATAGCCCATGAATCCCCAGGGGTTGGTATTAATTGTTGACGATGTGCCTCAAAATTTACAAGTTCTACGTTCGACGCTGTCCAAAGAGGGCTATCGAATTGCCGCAGCCAATAATGGGGAAGTGGCGTTGCGCTATTTGCAAAAAAAACGCCCTGATTTGATTCTCCTGGATGTGATGATGCCTGTCATAAATGGCTTTGATGTCTGTCGTCAAATCAAAGAGCAAGAGCATTTACGCGATATTCCGATTATATTTTTGACTGCCCGAACCGAGAAAGAAGATGTTTTAGAGGGTTTTGAAGCCGGTGGTGTTGACTATGTGACCAAGCCTTTTAATATGGCTGAGCTTTTAAGCCGTGTCAAAACCCACTTAGATCTTAAAGGCACTCAGGATGCCTTGCGTGCCAGCAATCAAGAACTCCAGCGTTTAAATGATGAGAAAAATGAATTTCTGGGAATTGCTTCCCATGATTTGAAAAACCCATTGACCGCAATTTTGATGCATGCCCAGACCTTAGCGACCAATAAAGTACTCAATTCTATCGAAGAGTATCAAGAAACAGGTGCTGCGGTTCAAAGCTCGGGTGAGCGCATGCTGGATATTATTAATAATCTATTGAATATCAATCGCCTGGAGTCGGGCCATTTAACCCCTGAACTTCAGATCTTTGAGTTACAGGAGCTGATGGGCAGTGTCGGTCGTAGTTTCCAGACCCAGGTCAAACGTAAAAATATCCAATTGGAGATCCAGTATTCAGAAGATATGGTTTTTCTGAAAACCGATGAGCATATTTTGCTTCAGATTTTAGACAATTTGATTTCAAACGCTTTTAAATATTCGGACTCTGGTACGCTGATTGAATTTGGTGCCAAAACTGAAGACGAGCATGTTCAGATCTGGATTCGGGATCAGGGGCCTGGTTTTACTGAGGCAGATCAAGAGCAAATGTTTCAGAAGTTTTCGCGTTTATCGGCGCAGCCCACGGCCAATGAACACTCCACTGGTTTGGGGCTCTCGATTGTGAAAAAACTAGCGGATATGTTGGCGATTGAGCTCAGTTTTGAAAGCGCTGTTGGGCAGGGCACGACTTTCTTTTTGCGCTTACCCTTTTTACAAGACCCGCTGCCAGAAGTTCGCGATTAACTAAGCTAGAGAGCTTTTATTTGATCTGATAAGCGTTGAGTTGATCGGGTTGAGACGGTTGAATACTATAGTAGGTAATCAAGTTTTTGGCGATCTCTTTAAAGACGGGCACTGCTGTCATGCTGGCGTAGTGGGCTGTTTTGGGAGCATCGAACAAGACGAAGATCACGAATTGCGGCTTATCTACGGGCATCACACCGACAAAAGAAGACATCACATCTCCGTTATAGCGCCCGTTGACCACTTTATCGGCAGTTCCGGTTTTGCCGCCCATCAGATAGCCAGGAATCTTTGCTGAGCGGGCAGTGCCATCGTCGCTCTCAACAACCTCTTGCATCATAGATAAGACTTCATCAGCCGTTTTCTCTGATAGGGTTCGGGTTTTGACCGAGTCGAAACTTTTGATCAACTCACCTTCAGGAGAAATGATTTTTTTGATAATGCGGGGCTCGACGCGAATCCCTTTGTTGGCGACAGCTGAAGTTGCGGTGACGATCTGTAAAGGGGTGACGGCAATACCCTGACCAAAAGAGATTGTGGACTGTCTACTGGCTCGCCAGGGCAAGGCGGGCAAGAGTCCTTTGACTTCGCCGTTGAGACCTGATGAAGTGATGCGACCAAAGCCAAATTTGAGTAATAAGTCACGGTGTTGCTCTGCTGACATGCGGCGGCCCAGCATGCTGGAGCCCACATTACTAGAGACCTCCAAGATTTTAAAGGGCTTCATTAGGCGCACACGGCCTCCAGCCGTTCCATGATCATGCACTGGCCAGCCGTCAACATGAATTAGGGTTGGGGTTGGAATGACTTCATCGACGCTGGTTTTGCCTGCTTCCAGGGCGGCAGCAATTGTAAAGACCTTCATGGTCGAGCCCGGCTCGTAAAAGTCAGTTACACCCCAGTTTTTGACACGGGAGTCCCAGCCTTTTTGGGTGATTTCGTTTAAGTCAATCGATGGATTGGTCGCCATCGCCAGTAAATCTCCATTGTCTGAGCGCATGACCACTGCCAGACCGCGTTCGGCTTTGGTATCATCCATGCCTTTTTGCAATTCTCGCTCGACAATATACTGAATATTTTCGTCGATCGTGAGCATGACCTGGTTGGCTTTGTTTTTCTCAGTTAAAAACGGCAGATTGGCTTCGGTACGCAAGAGTTCGTTGCCATAAGCGTCGGTCAAAATACTGACTTTGTCGTTGCCGCCCCGTAAATATTTGTCAAAAGATTTCTCAATCCCTTCACGGCCATTGTTATCAATATCGGTGTAGCCAATCAGTGAGGCGGCCATGGACTCATGTGGATAAACCCGCTTGTTTTCAGACAAGAGGCCAATGCCTGGTATTTTAAGAGCCCGCACCTTGTTGGCTACTTTTGCTTCTACTTTGCGTATTAGGTAATGCCAGAATTTTTTGTCGAGAGAATCTTTCAGCTCTTTGGCTGTTAGCTCAAGTACTGGGGCCAGTTTTTGAGCGATTTCTTGAGAACTGTCTTGCAAGTATTCCGGGTCGACGTAAACAGAGAATGTTTCCAGATCCAGAGCCAAATTATGCCCCAGGCGATCGGTAATGACGCCGCGCTTACCAGCGATTGAAACCATTTTTTTCTGTTGTGAGGCTGCCAGTGCTTTAAACTGATTGTGCTTATAGAGCTGCAAATAGGCGCTGCGTCCGGCAATGACCAAAAATCCAAACAGAATCACCACATAGAGCTGATGAATCCGGCTATCTATTTTTTGCGCACGGGACTGACTAGCCATGGGCTTTTAAAATCCGACAGGCGGTTGAATCGGATAAGAGGCCGAGCTCAGATCCAGCTTGCCTACATTGTGTACACCCTGGGCAAGTCCTGACTCAAGAGAGATATATTTAAAATTTTCAGCAGGCTGCATGCCCATGATATTGGCTTGTGCTTCAATATGTGCCAGGGTTTTGAGTTCAGCTAATTGTGCCATCATGGCGTCATTTTGTTCTTTGACGCGAATGATTTCTTGTTGTTTATTATTGGCCTGGTTTTCGAGTAAGACCGTATGAAAATAGATCAAAAATGTGCAAATTAACAGCCCAAAGACCGAAAAAATCCAAACGCTTGAAAGTTGTTCTGTGCGGGTTTTAACACCGACTTGAAAGGAACGAACTTCACCCTGGACGGGTTGTACACGGGTTGACGGGTTTAATGCAGTCGTTGCAGCCATACTTATCCTATTCTCTTCAATCCAATTCTTATTCTACGCTTAACTGACACTTCTTTGCTACCCGAAGCCGGGCGCTTCGAGAAGGCGCGTTCAATTTCACTTCTTGCTCACTGGGCTTAATCGCCTTACCACTGCGCTCCAAAATGGCCCTGTGATCGCAGGTGCAGATCGGCTGCCGGGGAGGGCAAATACAGTCTTTGCTCATCAGACGAAAGGCCTGTTTGACACGCCGGTCTTCCCCGGAGTGAAATGAGATCACTGCAATTTTACCGCCTGGCTTGAGTATCTCAACTGCTGCAGGAATCACCTGCTCCAGTGCATGATACTCATCGTTTACCGCTATCCGTAGGGCTTGGAAAACACGGGTTGCTGGGTGAATTTTCCCTTTGCGGGGAACCACTCGCTCAATCAGTGTTGCCAACTCACGGGTGCGCGTAAACGCCTTCTGCTTACGGTCTTCGACGATGGCTCTGGCGATTCGTCCCGCAAAACGCTCGTCACCCAACTCACGAAACAAATCTTTGAGGCTTTGCTCACTGCGTGAGTTGACCCAATCGGCTGCGGTTTCTCCCGTGAGGGGGTTCATTCGCATATCCAGGGGGCCGTCTTCTCGCAAAGAAAACCCACGATCCGCTTCTTTCAGTTGGAACATCGAGGTTCCGAGGTCCAATAAAACCAAATCCACCGGTGCGATGGTGTGCTCCTGAGCCAAACTGTTTAAATCTGCAAAATTACCGTGGATCAAAGTAAAGGGATTGCCCACCTGAGCCAGCCGTTCTCTGGCATACTCAAGGGTTCTGGGATCTCTTTCTATGCCCCAATAATGTCCGTTGGGACCGATTCTTTGCAAAAGGACAGAGCCGTGACCGGCACCACCGACCGTTCCGTCTAAAACCAGATCGCCCTGTTGAGGGGCTAACCATTCTAGAACTTCCTCACACATCACCGGAAAATGTTCTAAATTGTGTTTGTGCAAGGCTACTTCCTCATTCATCTTAACGCTTTTTTTATCTTTTCTTTGGTATGCATTGTCACATATTCCACGCATCGCATCAAGAAAGTTTTCTCTTTTTTTTCTGATTAATTCTGGCTTTGCATGCTTAAACCTGACCTAAAAGCCCGCTATCAGATCATTAGCGTCATGGTTTGGTTTTTGACTCAAATGCAGATTTTGGATCGCCTGGTGCAATGAGGGAGCAAAGGGGTGTTGCAAGAGACCTTCGATTAAGCTTTGTTCTGCTGCTGCTAAATCCTGGGCTGCTTGCTGTAACTCACTTAAGAGCAGCAGTGCCTCCAGGTTTTGGAAGCGAAAGGCATAGGTTTTTAACAGGAGTGTGCTCTTAAAATCAACTGGGGCTTGAAATTCTCGGCGAGCCTGCGCGAAGACTTGAGCCTGGTTTAACTGACCACTGTCTACTTGTGCTAAAAGTACTAAGACCTCTTGGGCATTTTGACTGGCGTCTGTTTGATGTAAATCATCTGGCAAGAAGCTCTCCAGTTTGCCAGGGTTATCCAGGGTTTCGAGCAACCAGATCAGGCTTTGTTCAAGCGGCAGTGCTTGATCCGCTAATGCAGCCTGGATCGCCTGTTGACACAAGGACTTGAGTATTGCACGTTGTTTGTTACCGGTTTCGGGGTGGTGTAGCCAACCCCGGTAGCAGAGTGCGATTTGAAACAAAGGAAACTGCCTCAGATGAGCCAGTTGATAACGAATACCTGTGAGTTGGCTGGGTTGAAAGCGCAGGCAAACTTCAAAGCTCTGAATTGCTGCCGCGTAATCTGTGCTTTGTCGCTGCAAGAGTCCCTGATGATACCAGTATTCAGGTAGATGCTGGCACCACTCTTGTTGGCTCTTGGCTAGTAAAAGCCCCATCTGGGTTTGTTCTTGCTGATAGCAAACCCATAAAAGCTCTGTCAGACAGCTCTGATAGGTCGGGTTTTTTTTGAAGCCAGGGGTTTGCTCTGCCAGCCTGAGAGCGGTCTGATAATGTCTCCAGGTGACGGCCATTTCCTGGCCATGGTTGTACAAGTAATTGGCAAGATGAATATGCCAAAGCGGGTTATTGGGTTCCTGAGTAAGTAGTCCTTGTAAAATACGGTGGTTGCGCTGGTGTTTGCTGCGCCGTTGGGGGCTATCCTGGTAGCCGCGGTGATGGATCGTGAGCCAATCTGTGTGGCAAATGGGCAATTGAGCCTTTAAGTCAGTTAAAATTTCATGAAAGGCATTGCAGTAACGTAGATGGGGCTGATTAGGGAAAAGACGCACCACCGGGAAGATATATTGGCCTTGATCTTCACCGTAATTGATAATTTGCGCACTCCAGAGAGCGGGTTGAAGCAGTAGAAGCCGCTTGCGAATCTGCTCGGCACTGTCGGCGTCCAGGGTCTCGTCAGCGTCAATCACCAGGATCCATTCACTTTGCGCGTAAGCCAGAGACTGATTGCGGGCCAGGGCAAAGTCATCTTGCCAGGCATGCTCAAAAACTTGAGAGCCAAAGTGTCTGGCAATTTCTCGGCTCTGATCACCAGAGCCGGTATCGACGACGATGATCTGATCAGCAATGGCTTGCAGAGACTGTAGGCAGGCAGCTAAATGCTGGGCTTCATCCTTGACGATCAAACAAACCGATAATAAAGTTTTCATCTAAGGGATCTCTTTACTGCATACCGGCTTGTATTGATGCTTATATTCATTTTAAGCTCAAAAGAAAAGGCAGGCAAAGCGCATGACAAAGACAAGTGAAAAACGGCCCAGTTTTCAGCAGTTGATTCAAGAGTCGCCAGTTCCTATTTTGGTTGATTTTTGGGCGCCCTGGTGCGGCCCGTGTCGCATGATGGAACCGGCGATTAAAGACATCGCTCAGCGATTTGAAGGCCGTCTGAAAGTAATTAAGCTCAATATTGACAATAACCAACCCCTGGCGCGCAAGTATCAAATTCAAGGCGTGCCGACGCTGATGCTTTTTAAGCATGGCAAGATACTAATGCAGCAAGCCGGGGCCATGACACCACCTCAAATAGAGCAATTACTAAGCCCACATCTTTAATCCTAATTGAGAGGCAAACCATCGTAGCTTGCATGATGGAAACGCGGACGAGATGGGAAGCGCTCATGAGGGACTTGTTCATAGATCAGTGGAGCGGCAATTTTTTGGCTGAGATCGGCGACCACGGCCGTGGCCAGTCGGGTGACATCTGTCAGATAAGCGAAGTTGATGGTTTCATAGACATCTGTCTTACGGTGGTAATAGGGCGTGGTATCTTTGTTCGTCCATTCTTCACACATGCCAACGGACTTAAATCCGGTTTCCCGGAAAGCGACATGATCGGTACTGCCTGAACTGGTGCGTACCAGGGGTAGATTGAGGCCATGTTGCTCATTGACCATATTATAATAGGCCCAGAGTTCACCATCGGGTTGTTCGATTTCGATTGTGCGATCTTGATCTGCGTCCCAACCGACCATGTCTAAAGTATGTACTGATTGGATCTTAAGGCCCTGCTTTTTAAGGTCACGGGCCAGGGCGTAACTGCCAATCAGACCCAGTTCTTCTTCGTCAAACCAGGCAAAGATAATATTACGCTGGCGGCCTTTGAGTTGCTTGAGCAGACGGGCTGCTTCCAGCACGGCGACGGTACCTGAATTATTATCATCCGCACCTGTATTGCGCACGGAGTCCAGGTGAGCACCGATTAAGATATATTCGTCACTGGGCTGATTTGCCATCAAACGTGTCAATATATTGATCCCATGAGAGCGATACTCGTGGCGTTCGGGGCTATAGCCCATTTCTGTCAGGGTGTGGCTTAAAAACTGGCGCGTTTGTTCACGGCCTTCGCGACTGCCCCGCTCGGCAATGATTTTACCGTCAGGCGCGGGGGCTTTGCCTGTTAAGACTGCCGCCAGGCTTTGCAGACGCTCTTGTGATACGCCCTGCTCCACACGTGGAGTGTTAGCTTGTAAGCTATTCAGACTGCTGCCAGAGACATTGGTACGGGTGGCTTGTGGGGCACAACCAGCCAATAATAAAAGTGCACAGGCCAAGTTTAAGCGGCGATCTGACATAGCAAAGAGTCTCCAAATGGTGTTTTGATCTAGTATAACCTGAGTGATTACAAAAAGCTTAGCAAATTGACGCTCCATGTTTGTCAGGGTTTGATTTTAATCCAAACCGATAAAACTATGCAGCCGGAACCATTTGGGACTGACCCGGTTCAATCGCAGGCGCACTTTTTCGGGCTTGAAATAAATCTGCAAAGTATCGCTGTGGTAACACACACCGCGCTCTAACAAGGCAAATTCACCATGCTCTGGCAGATCAAACCATTCTAGAACCAGCGGCTGGTTTTCAGACCAGACCTGCTGTATGTCCGCCAGGGCTTGCTCCAGGCAATCTTCCATTTCGATCAGGGCAGCGGCGCGCAATAAGTGGTTCAGCTGATTGTCTGCGGCGATATGGGTCATGTAGATCGACATTGTCAAATCTTCAACCGCTCGGCGCTGGTCTTTTTTGAGGCGATGTAGGATGCCTCGCATTTGAAACACATCGGCCAAAAACCGCAGATGGCCGATATCCTCTGATTTCTCGTAATCCCAATCAATCTCACCCTGAAGCAAGTCGTCAATATCCGCTCGCACCGAGCTCAAAATGTGCGAGGCGTCTTCGATCGCTTCGTCGGTTTTTTTCCAGAGCGCATTGGCCAGTGCCCGCTGGGCCAGGGTATGCAAATGGTCTACTAGAGACATGAATTGCTGATCAAGCACATTGTCTAAGAGGCGAGCGGCCTGCTTATAACGGGCTTGCCGCAGAAATTGACGGGCCTGCGAGAGTTTTTCTTCGAGACTCGGATCGGCCACTTGAATCACAGTTCCGTTGAGTGATGCACACATAAAGGGTTCTCCCAACAAGGTATTAAGCCTAGTTTACCTTATCCGGGAAGCTCGGGGGAAGTTGATTTAGCCGCCATCGACCTGCATAAAGCCACCGCGCAAGGGCTCAGGGCGAATATTATAAACTTCAGTGGGCACCAGGCTGGCGACAAACTCGGCAATATCTCGCACAGAGATGATGCCAGTTAAGTATCCGGCTTTGTCGATCACAGGAATATGTCGAAAACCGCCGACGGTCATTTGATTGAGGGCATAGGCGATTTTGTCGTAAGCATGTAGACAAACCGGATTAGAGGTCATATAGTCTTTGAGCTGGGCCTCTTTGAGGCTCTTGACTTTACCGACCACTTTGAGCAAAACATCGCGTTCTGTGAACATACCTACAGGGCGGTTTTTTTCGGTTACGACAATCGCGCCAATATGTTGCTTTTGCATCAAGTCAATCGCGCTCTGGAGCGAATCGTGCGGTGAAAGCGTGACGGGCTTGGCAGGATCTAAATTGAGTACAGTTTCGGTGCTTACCGCCGAATAATTGGTGTCTTCGGGGTCTGTATACGAAGGGGTTAGGTCGTCTTGATCGAGCATTTCATCAATTAAAGTCATCGTTTTTCTCCAGTCAATGGTTTTTTTATCTTAGCATTTGATGTGATTTTAGTCGATAGGGGACATTAAATAAATATAATTAATAAAACGGTTAATTTTTGGTTTTAAATAAATAATAATGACCGATATGATTGTATATTTTCTTGATTTGGCAATTTGAATCAGTGATTTACGCCCTGGCTGCTTCTCCCAGAGCTTCGGCAGCTGCCTGGTCCGCGTAAATCCGCAAGGGATGCTGATGGGGTTGTATCGCATGAATAGGTAGCTGAGGGGCTTCTGAGAACAAGATCTGTGCCAGAATACTGGCTTTGTCGCTACCGCTGACCAGCAGACTAACTTCTTGGGCTTGATTGATGATCCTGGGAGTCAGGCTCAAGCGCCATTGTTGGCTCTGGGGCTGCTGTAGAGCCAGGCAATCTTGCTCTGAGTTTTGCCAGATCGTCTCTTGCCCTGGAAATAAAGAGGCGGTATGGCCGTCGCTGCCCAGGCCCAGAAGGATATAGTTGAAATGAGTATGCAAGCTCTTTAAACGCTCTTGATACGCATCAGCAGCTTCTGCTGGAGGCAATTCTCCTTGCATACGATGGATTTGTCTGGCTGGATCTATAGGCAAGTGATTGAGTAATTCAACGGCTGCCGTATTAAAATTACTTTCGTTATCATCGGGGGGCACGCAGCGCTCATCGCTCCACCAGAAATGCACGCCACTCCACTTGAGATCTTGGTGCAGCAAGGCTCGGTACAATAACACCGGGGTTTGCCCACCTGAGAGCGCCAGATGGAAAGGGGGCTCAGTCTTTCGGATCGCCTGTGCCAGCCGGACAGCCAATGTTTCAGCTAAAGCCTGGGGATCCGGGAAAACATGTAGATCATAATTCACAGAAAGTCTCCTCGCTAGTCAATTCTCGACAGGGATTGCGCCAGCCGTCAGCTGGATTAGGTAATAGGTCGGCGGCTTCCTCTGGCCCCCATGATCCTGCCCGGTAGCCATAGAGTGGCGCGTCATCTTGCTGATGCCAAAAATCAAGCACAGGTTGCAAATAGCGCCAGCAGGTTTCGGTGGCGTCGCCGCGAATATAGAGAGTGCGATCGCCTTGTAGGCAGTCTAAGAGCAGGCGCTCATAAGCTTCAGGCAGGCGCTGGTCCGTCAGTTCTGAATAATGAAAATCGAGACCCACGGGCTGTACTTCAAAGCCGGAACCGGGGACTTTCATGCCCACTTTCATCAGCACGCCTGCATCGGGTTGAATGCGTAAGACCAGACTATTGTTTTCGAAAGACGAGCAGGTCTGTTGAAATAAGCGATGTGGTGTGCTTTTGAAATGCACAGTAACTTCTGTGACACGGGTGGGCAGGGCTTTGCCCGTGCGCAGAATAAAAGGCGTGCCAGCCCAGCGCCAATTGTCGATCTGGGCCTTGAGTGCCACAAAGGTCTCTGTACGAGACTGGGTTTCTACGCCTTCGGCGTCCCGATAACCTGGCTGTTGCTTGCCGTTGACTTTGGCGGTCGTATACTGACCACGAACGACCTGCTGATTCAAATCAGCTTGTTCCAGAGGACGCAACGACTGAAAAACCTTGAGGGTTTCGTTACGCAGTGCATCGGCTGATAAATTGGCGGGGGGCTCCATCGCGATCAGGCCCATGACTTGCATCAGATGGTTTTGAACCATGTCACGCAAGGCGCCTGCGCCTTCATAATAGCCACCTCGCTCACCCACGCCGTTGGACTCAGCAGCTGTGATCTCAATATAATCAACATATTGACGGTTCCAGATGGGTTCAAATATGCCATTGGCAAAGCGGAATACCAGTAGGTTTTGTACGGTTTCTTTGCCCAAATAATGATCGATGCGGTAAATCTGTTTTTCGTCAAAAATCGCTTGCAATTGCTGATTCAGCTCCTGGGCAGAGGCCAGATCATAGCCAAAAGGTT
>JBBKWI010000229.1:0-3088 GCA_037968875.1 Candidatus Sericytochromatia bacterium
GCTTGCAAGACCAGCTGAAACTCACCGCTTTCGGGGATCAGAATCTGAGATTGTCCCTGGGCTTTTTTACTGCGAAAGCGAGCCACATAGCTTTGTTGGCCTTTGGCCGCCACCGAAAAACCGGGATCGTTCTGCTGACTGTCTGTGAGTGCTTGCTGCAACAGGGCATCCAGCTCAGCCTCACGATCAGGTGCCGGGGCTTTCAGACCACTGGTTTTGACCATACTGGGGAAGGCCACCGTTTTGGGTGGCTCCGCTGGCGGCAAAGCAACCAGCGTTACTATCAGCAGTAACCGTATCAGCATAAAAGCCTCTCGCATTTTTCTTTATTATACGATGGCAGCAAAGCTTTCAGCGTTAGCGCTGGCAGGGCAATTGCTTGTTGGATTGGTTGGCAAGAACAAAGCTGTCTGTTCCCCCGCCCCCTTGAAGACGGGCCAGCATGTGGCAAGTGTAAACGGCATCGTCTAAAACATTACTGAAAATGCCATCGGCTTCAAGCTGCACAGCGCCCCCAAGATAGGCGTTGTTTTGCACTTTCACGAGCAGTTCCTGACTCAGCAAATCGTCTGTGAAATCCTCTCGTTTTTCGCTTAATACTCGCTCCACGGGTACTTTGCCACGGGTGCCCTCTTCAGTATCCATCCAGATTTCGCAAGTCTCGCTATTACAATCGACGTTTTCCACGGTGAGCACCATTTTGGCGTAGTCATCTTCATCTTCATTTTCATTTTCGGGGTCATAAGCTTTCGCACTTTTCGCAATTGGGGCTATAAAGGCGTTGACTGTATATTCAACGATTAATGAATTGTGGTTAGCATCTACATAGGGATTTGTATTGCTAATAATGACTCCCACTTGCTTGCCAATTCTAGATATAGGGATCATTGCAGAATAGACTTTTTTTTGCTGTCCTCCAATTCTGAGATATAAAGGATTTAATTTTAAAGGGCTTTGTGTCGTCACTTCTTGATTCGTTTTGGGATCTTTTGACCAGACGGTTTTTTCAAGGATAGGCTTTCTATTAGACCAGGATTGACTCCCTGGGTCTTCAAGTACCATGAGCCTCATTCCATCGGCTACTAATTTCTCTGTTTGTTCTGGGTCTAAATTAATAGCTCCTGATTTATTCGCGATTTTGATGTCATCTATATAAAAATTCACCCAGTATCGAAAGTTTTGTTGAGGGAAATGAACATAGCGAAAAGCAAATTGCAAATTTTTTAATTGATTGCTACTAATTCTGAAGGGCTTCTCTTTACTAGCGTTGACGGGTATGTAAATCGGCTTGTCAAAGTCAACTACATTTAGGCTTGATATAGAGTTTTTTATATTAGTACCGAAATTACTTTTATCTTCAGAACCTAACCCATAATCTTTTAGTGCTAATTTCACACCCCAATCAGGTAGGTTTTTACTCAATCCACCTGGAATAAGTTCGTCAATTGACTCAACTTGCGTATTATTCCCATAACTCTTTTTTAAATAAGCCACATTCATTGCATGAATATTCTGAACATTATGCGATAATAATTTTTCTCCTTGACTGCTCACTTTTTCAGTGTAATTTAATGCCAAAATTGGCATTCGAGAATAAACAGAATCAATGGCTGAATATTCTGAAACCGGTGTTTCATATAGCGATTTCTTTAAGGGATCTATGCCTGCCGAAAGTGTTTGTCCAAACGGTGTTTGTATATATGAAAAAAAGACTTTGTTATCTGATTGTAATTTGTTGGAGAAAAAGCCTTTGTAGGTATTAAAGTTTCTCTGAGCACTCCAGGCGCCCATAAATCTCGCTGAACTCTCAAGTAACCATGCTTTATGAGTATTTAATTCTTGAGGAGCCCCCCAAAATAAATTAAAATCCCAGGAGTTGATGTAAGAAGGGGGCATGTTCGCAACTTGAAAAGCATGATAATTTTCGTGAGAACCCGAATCGATTAAGTTATCTAAATTAAGTCCTGGGTTTAAATACATTTCAGCATAATTATGATTACTGAGGCCTTTAGCATTTGTTGTCCCCGTACTGTTTATGTCGTGTAAATATATTGGGATGCTCAGAATTTCTGCATTCTGAGCATCAAACCGATCCCATCTTTTTGGTCGAATTGATTTAGCTTCTTGAACGTAATCTGTCCAAGACTTTAACAAAGCTTGACACACTGCATGTAGTTTCAGGTTTCGCTCATCTGCTGAAAAAGATTGTAAAAAGCTATCCCAGTGCATTACATAGAATGGCTGGTTTTCATTTTCAGGTAATTCACTTGGGCAAGGTCGAGTTAATGCCTGTGCGAGTTGAAAGGGATCAGAAATATCTTCTGACAATTTATTTGATGGTGACACCATGACGCGAATAGAAGAAAAATGAGGTAAATTCATCCAGTTTTTTTGAAGATGAAAATTTTGTGATGTATACCTTTCCTTGTTTGAATACAACATTTCTCCAGCTAAAGGGTGAGCCTCTGAAGAAAAGTGAAAATAGTACACATTGCCAGCATAATAGCCATTGACTTTTTCGGGATCTATAGTAAACCTTACTAATGCAGGTTCATTAAATTGTAATCCATCGGGAAACATTTTAACGGGAGTAGCTACATCAATGTATTCAGGCTCAGGCCCTACTCTCAGGTTAGGAGGAAACTCAGGAGCTTCTTTGAGTTGGTGCACACCCAAAACTCTTTTCTCGTTTAGAGCACCTGCCGGAATTTCAAAATCAACAATGCCTGGCAAGCTAAAACGGCCCCCCTCCGGCCCAATGGCATTAATCCCCGGTGGGAATGGCGCGGGCTCACTCTGTTGAAGCCAGAGCATTTGAAAATCACTGATCTGCTGGGCATTAAAACGCAGAATGAATTGCTGACCATCCGGGCTATACCAATCAGCAGGCACTGGCACGGGCCGGTTGCCCAATTCATACCACTGGCCTTTGGCATCACGGGTCAGGGTGTCATCGACATAATAGAGATCATCTTTGAGATGCAGGCTGCTATTCCCTTTGAGTGGGCCCTGGGTGTGCAATAGGGTCTCTAAGGTAGTGGCTGGAAACTGGATCCGGGCCTGACCATCCGTGGCGTCATCATCAAGG
>JBBKWI010000230.1:0-52761 GCA_037968875.1 Candidatus Sericytochromatia bacterium
GGCACCACCAAATGGGAGTGGAGCTTTGTGGAGGCTGGTGGACAGACTTATTTGTTAACTGGTGGCGTGTATTCGGCCAACGGCTCTTTTGAGACCCAGTCTGAAGTCTATCGCTTTGAATGATACGATCAGGCCGCCTGGCATGAAGGAGCAATCGGGCTCCGAGTCATAACCAGATTAGGCCGAGTATTTTAGCGCTACCTAGTTTTTATTGTCGGTCTGGCTTGTCGCCTGTCAAACGTCAGTAGTGATTTACGGTTAAAATAGAGAGATGCAAACCACTTATGTCATCCGCCTGGCGGCCTGGTTGCCCGATAGTCTCGACAGGCTGCGGGTCAGTCTGCCTGCAGCGCCGGTTCAGGTCTGGGACTACAGTCAGGATCGGCGCTCTTATGATTTGGTGAGCGCCTGGGGTTGGCAGTGCCAGGTGCTCGATCCACTATCATATGGACAAGAGTTGATCAGGCCAGAGCAGATTTTATTAGATGCCGATGAAGTCTGGCCTACCGACGCTGAGCCAGACGCAAATGGCGTAAAGGGGCTGACACAGATTGTCAGTGCCGATGGTTTATTGTGCTGGCAAGAACAGCGTCACCTGGGCACGACGATTCATAAACAGCCCCTGAGCCAGCAGGAGCAAGCAGATTTACTGAGCAGCCCCTGGACGGCTGCACGTTTGCTGCTGGCACTCGAACAACCACAAGGCCTGCCCATTGCTGAGTCAGAGATGACTCTTCTCAGCACTTTGCCTGAGCCGCTGCAATTGCGTGGCCACCTGCGCCAGATCAATCGTTATTTGCTAGCGCAAGAATCAGGACAGGCCTGGCAGGCATTACAGAGAGCGTTTCGCTTGTTTCCGCACGATCCTGTGCTGGCATATATGCTCTCCTCTTTGCTGGCGTATATCGGTCAGGAAGCCGCCTTTGGCCAGACCCAACAACTGCGTTTGGAGGTGCAAGACGTAAGTGGGATCAGCTTGTCACAAATGGCCAGCGCTACTCGACTGGCCGAGGCAGCAACCTTTGTTTTGCCGCAAGCCATAGAGGACCGTGCTCAGAAAGTTTTAGCGATGCCCGAAAGCTATCTCAAACAAAAGCAATGGCTGGCAGGCCTCTGGCAAGAGACGCTGACCTGGCAAGCGGCCTTGCCTGAAGCCACAGCCAGCGCATCGGATCCCCTGTACTATTCTCCCCTCGGAAGCCTGACCTGTCATAGTCTGCTCTACGAAGCCGGTCGCCAGCCTCGGGTGAGCCCAGCCCTGGCGCAGGCCTTGTTTGCATTGGGGCGACAGGCCTTGCGCCAACAAGACTTCGAGATCACCGAGCGCGCCTGGCTGCTGGCCCTGAGCAATCGCATGGCGGGGCTCTGGAAGCTGGGCTTGCTCTTTCGTTATCTACTCGAATGGTTGCAGCAGAATCTTGATGGTGATCTGGTCGAATTGGGCTGCAATGCCGGTCAGAGTTCAGTCTTGATTGAAGCTTTGCGGCAGGCCTTGCACCAGCAGAAACGCTTTCGGGTCTATGATTCTTTTGCTGGACTGCCTGAGGCCAGTCAGGGGGATGGGGCTGCAGCGATTCAGGCTGGCAGCATGGCGGTCAGTCGTGAGGCCTTTGAGCAGACCTTTGCCCAATTCGATCAAAGCCTACCGGATATCTGCCCCGGTTGGTTTGCCGAGACCTTGCCCCAGCAATTGCCTGCGCAGGTGGGCTGGGCCTATCTCGATAGCGATCGCTATGATTCGATTGCCCTGAGTTTAGAGGCCCTGATTCCACGCCTGCAGGCCGGAGGCGTTTTGATTATCGATGATTACCTAACCCATAAGTTTCCGGGTGTGGAACAAGCTTGCCGAGATTATTTGCCCGCCAACTTTACCCTTGAACACCATTATTTAGACCCCTTTAACTCGCTGGCGGTGGCCCGTTGCCCTCCTGAATCCGTGGGAAAGCATTCAGAAATAAAGCCAGAGTATTGAAAAATTATATAGATCAAGAAAGCGTTTAGCGGTGAATAAACGGGCTATAGCGGCCATAAAGAGGGCTTCTTGATCTGAAACCGTATATCAAAAGCAGGCAATCCTATTGCCCACCTCTATGGGGTACGCTATACTAATTTACGCTCGCAATCACGATAAGTGATTAACGAACCCCTCTGGAGGGATGGCTGAGTGGCTTAAAGCACCTCTTTGCTAAAGAGACGTACTGGTTATACTGGTACCGAGGGTTCGAATCCCTCTCCCTCCACCATTTGCGGATGTAGCTCAATGGATAGAGTACCTGACTACGAATCAGTTGGTTGCAGGTTCGACTCCTGCCTTCCGCACCTAGTGTACCCCGGCTTAATGCCGGGGTTTTTTAATGTCTAGATACGTGTATCTCGCGCTATCTTTTCAGGCCTTTTACCCCCGACTTAAGATAATTAAAAGCCAAAGCAACAAAAAAAGTTTTTTTGTTGCGTAAATTTTTGTGAGTGTTTTTTGAGTTTTTGGGGTAATATCAAGCCTTGCGGGGTATATAAAATAAATAGATGCCGTAAGCCTGGTTAACCTTTTTTTGAAATGAGACCCATGACTGATATCAATCTCTATCGTGAATTAGCCTTAGCAGGTGCCGGGGCGATCTTAACTCACGAAGAAGCGATTCGGGCAGAGCTTTTGGCGGGGCAGCTTCAAATTTTAAAAAGCTATCCCCAGATCATTTGCCGCGCTTATTTGACTTTGCATGATCAGGGGAGCCAGCTGGTGAATCCTGCGGATATGCAGGCGCTATTTAAGTAAGCTTCTAACCATAAGCCAAAAACGAAGAAAACCCCGGCTTAAAACCGAGGTTGAATTCTTTGAAAGACTTTACAGACCTTATTCGTCGTCGTCGCTGCTTTTTTTTGCGTAGCGTTTGCGGAAACGTTCCACACGACCTTCGGTATCCACAATCTTCTGTGTTCCAGTGAAGAAAGGGTGAGAAGCGCTGGAAATTTCAACTTTTACCAGCGGATACTCATTGCCATCTTCCCAAGTAGTGGTATCTTTAGTGTCCACAGTAGACTGGGTTAAAATAGCGAAGTCGGTAGAAATATCCTTGAAAACAACCGGTCTGTATTCGGGGTGAATACCTTTTTTCATAACGTTTGTCCCATATTTCTTAAGTTCACAATGTCGATCAGTATAGCATAGCTTAAGCGCTATCGATCAGTATCCAAAAAATTTTGCTTTACCTTGCCCATAGTCCGCTTATACAATCGCTGTAAGTCAGATGATCTTAATTAAGAGATCACAAATAAAACAAATGGAGCAAATTCATGGAATACCGTTATTTAGGCGCCTCAGGCCTGAAAGTCTCAGCTCTCTCTTTTGGATCCTGGGTGACTTTTGGCAACCAGATGAACATCGACAAGGCCTATGACTGCATGCATGCCGCCTATGAAGCCGGGGTCAATTTTTTCGATAATGCCGAAGTCTATGCAGCCGGTCAGTCCGAAGAGATTATGGGCCAGGTTATCAAAAAAGCCGGTTGGAAACGCTCAGATCTGGTGCTTTCGACCAAAATTTTCTGGGGTGGCGATGGCCCCAATGATCGCGGCCTCTCGCGCAAGCACATCCTTGAAGGCACGGATGCCGCCTTACAACGGATGCAATTAGACTATGTCGATTTACTCTATTGCCACCGCCCTGACCGGCATACGCCGATCGAAGAGACCGTGCGGGCCATGAATCATGTGATCCAGCAGGGCAAGGCTTTTTACTGGGGTACCAGTGAATGGTCTGCTCAGCAGATTCAGGAAGCGATCACGATTGCCCAACGTGAGCATTTGATTGCGCCGACCATGGAGCAGCCTGAATACAATATGTTTCAGCGCGAGCGGGTGGAGCAAGAATACGCCAATCTATATGAGCGATTTGGTCTGGGCACGACGATCTGGAGCCCCCTGGCCAGTGGAGTACTCACAGGCAAGTACAATGATGGGATCCCCGAAGGCAGCCGTATGAGTGTCGACGGTTACGACTGGTTACGCAAAAAATTGGAAAGCCCTGAAGGCCATCAAAAACTGGCTAAAGTGCGCCAATTGACAGCTCTGGCCCAGGAGTTAGGTATTCCGATGGCAGGCATGGCTTTGGCCTGGTGCTTAAAAAACCCACGGGTTAGCAGCGTGATTACGGGTGCTTCACGGGTTGAACAAGTCGAGCAAAATATGGACGCCCTGGACTATCTTGAAAAACTAGATACGGGAGTGATGCAGCAAATCGAAGAGATTCTGGACAACCGTCCGGAAGCACAGCCAGACTTCCGCTAGTCCAGTTAAGCTGAGTATTAAAGAGCAGTCCAGAGATGGACTGCTAAAATGCATGCAAAAAGGCTCCCAGTGTTGGGAGCCTTATTTTTGAATATTCAACATTAAAACTTAAGGTGCGAGATCGATATTCGTCTCGGCTTAGAATAGTTGCTAGTGGTTAAGCTTCTCCTCTGAAACCGTTTTTCTTTTAAAAATTAAAATAAATGAAAACTGAGAACGGAATTGCGAACTAGCCTTTCTTTTTTGTTGATAGAAGATCGGAACCCGGAACCAGAACAAAATGAACGGAAACCTGGGAACAGAACTGGACAGGAACTTTAAACAAAACTGGAACTGGAACCTAACAAAACGTCGGGAACAGTACTCCTGAAAATTAAAGTTGAAGGGGTCGACTGCCTTTTTATTAACCCCAATAAGTTGATTATGATACAAGCATTTTGTTTTGTCAACGAATAAATTTAATTAAAAAAAGCCTAATTAGTTCATAAAAGCATTTTGCATTATCTTAAAGTATTTTTTTTGAAATAATGCTGCTATTTTTGAGCTTTATAAAGGCTTGACAAAACGCCATTCAGAAGCTCTCAAAGAGTATTAAAGCCGTTGCACACGATAACCGCGTTCTTGTAAGCGCTCTAATATCTCCTGGGCATGGGAATTATCGCGGGTTTCGACCTCAACTTCAATTTCGGTGCGATTGATCGGAATGCTGGAGCGGTAACGGGCATGCTCAATATGTAAGACATTGGCTTTGGCTTTAGCGAGTAGGTATAAGACCTTTTTTAAGGAACCTGGTGAATCGTCGATCTGGGTCCGAAAACTGAGAAAACGACCGATTTGATCCATGCCCCGATTAATGACTGAGTCTAAGAGACGCACGTCGATATTGCCACCACTGAGCACGATCAGAGTCGGGCCAGTGGCCACTATTTTGTGCTCCATCAAAGCGGCCAGGCCGACCACGCCCGCGCCTTCAACGATTTGGTGCTTGAATTGCAACACAAAAAACAAAGCTTGTGAGATCGCCTCTTCAGAGACGGTGACCATATCATCGAGATAGTGCTGCAGCACTTCAAAATTGCGTTGGGCGGGTTGCTTTATAGCGATTCCGTCAGCGATGGTTGGGCGATAGATCGGTTTGACCAATTCGCCTTTGTGCCAGGAATGGGCTAAATTGGGTACAGCTTCAGCCTGGACGCCAATAATTTTAATATCCGGGCGCAGGGCTTTGATGGCTATCGCCATGCCAGAGCTTAAGCCGCCGCCGCCCACGGGCACCACCAGGGTTTTGAGTTCGGGCAATTGCTCCAGAGCTTCCAGGCCGCAAGTGCCCTGACCTGTGATGATATCGTCGTCGTCATACGGGCTAATGAAAGTGACTGGATTGGCCTCTAGCCATTGCATCGCAGCCAGACGGGTTTCTTCAAAATTTTTGCCAATCGTCTCGACATGAGCGCCATAGGCGCGCGTAGCCTGAATTTTTGCCAGAGGTGCATTTTCAGGCATAAAGACTGTCGAGTGGATTCCGTGTAATTTACTGGCTAGAGCGACCCCCTGTGCGTGGTTGCCCGCTGAAATCGCCATCACGGCTGTGCGCTGACCCTGAGCGGCCAGCTTATTGAGCTTATAAATAGCACCCCGAATCTTAAACGAACCCGTGCGTTGAACATTTTCGAGCTTGAGATATACCGGGTGCCCCAGCAGCTTGGAGCAATGATTGGAATCTAAAATCGGTGTGACTCGAGCCGTCTGGTAGACCACTTCACGGGCATCCTGGATATCTTTGAGCGTAACCTTACAGATCATGTGGTGCCCCTTAGCGCTTGATGCCCGTATTGTAACGTGTTCGCTGCCTCTGAGTTGAGGATTTAGAGGGTCTGTCTTTGCTTTTCTTCGATATAGCGTACGACTTTTAATAAGCGCAGGCCAAAATTTTCATTTGCAATCTGTCGCTGTAAAGCCGAGTCGGGCTGCAAGGCCAGGGCTTGCTGGATCGCTCGTTTTAAACGCAGTGCGTTGAGCTTGAAAATCGGTATTTCTACCCCGGCTCCCAGACGGGCAATGCGTGCAGCGTTATCAAATTGGTCATTTGCAAAAGGGATTATTACCTGTGGTCTTCCACTGCGTAAGGCTTTCGAGAGCGTACCAATACCACCTGGATGCACAATCAGACCGGCGTGTTCAAACAGCAAGTGATAAGGCTCATAATCGACAACGGCGATTGTATCTGAGGCTGTCACCGGGACAGAATCACGATGACCGGAAGTGACAAACAGAGCCGGTAAGCCAAGGGACTGGGTGGCTTCGACTGCCCAGCGATAAAAAGGCGTTGTTGAGCGTCCGAGAGAACTGCCAAGGGTAAAGACTAGCGGGCGCGGGTGGCGCGCTAAAAATTGAAGCGTATCTTCAGATAAGCGCGCATCTGGCTCATGATGAAAGGGGAATCCCAGCTGAAAATAGTTCTCGGGCCAATCGGGTTGAGGGCTTGCCAGTGTTTCTGAAAACAACAGCAAGGTGCCCCAGCTTGAATGCCCCCCTTCAAACATGGGGTGCTTAATAGGAAGCTGTCCCAGTTCCTGACAGAAGGTATCTAGTTCTTTCCACCAGGGCGCTGAGATCGATTTGGCTAAGTTAAAGAAATGCTTGTGAAAGACAGGGCCTAAAAAGCGCAGCTTGCGCAGGGGGTAGATTTGCGAAATTACCGGCGGATCATAGGCTGATAACAAAGCGACCGGCTGCAATAAGCAAGATAGCCAGGGTATCTTGTGTTGGCGAGCAAATAGAGGGACTGCTACGGTCAGCAGATGAGAAATAATCAAGTCGGCATCGTGGGCTTGTGCTACCAGGATCTGGTAATTTTGTCGCAGGTAAGGCGTAACCAGGTCGCGCACAATATACTCAGGGCCGCGATAGGGGTGGTGGACTTTGTCCAGCAGTTCGGGCGTTAAGTCTGCTTCACTCGGGACTTGCGGAATAAAACCCAGGTCGAGGGCTTCGACTTCAGATTGGTAGTGTGCGTGGGTCGCGAGGCTGACCTGATGTCCTTCGGCCTTTAAGATCTGTCCCATGGCTAAATAAGGATGCAGATCACCCAGGGTACCCATGCAGCTCAAAACAATTTTCATGCAGGCAATTTAACATATATAAAAAAGCGTGTTAAAATCTTTTTTGCAAGTTTTTTAAAAAAACATTGACAAAAGATTTAGTTTTCATTAAGATAATATTAAATCAACATTTAAGAAATGAGTTCTACTATGAAAAAGATTTTATTAGGCCTTGGTGTTCTAACCGCTCTGACCGCATGTAATCAGGGTGTTGCTCCTTTGAATCCAGCTGCTCGTGGCTTACAAGCTCCTCAAACCCAATTCGGCCGCCTGGCTACTGGTTCTGAGTCGACAGGTCATACTGCTGCTTTCGCTCGCAAACTGAATAACCCTGCTGCTTACAAATTCACTTTTGAAGTCACTGCTGCCAGTATTTGTGGTAATTCAGATGACCTGCAACACGTTGAAGAGTATGACGGCAGCTTGCCTGGTTTCTCTAAAGCTTATGTTAATCAAGTAGAAAAGTCTGTTGGCGCACTGGCCATGGGCACCCCCGGTCCTGGTTCACGCAAGTTTTGTAGTGGCACGCTGATCGCTGAAAACCTCTTTCTGACCGCGAGTCATTGTGTTGATGGCGATATCACCAAAAGCTTCGCTGTTTTCAATTACCAAAAAGCCAAAGGTAGCAACGACGTTCAGCCTCAAGAGCATTTTGCAATCAAAGGTATTGTTGAAGATGGCGGTTATCGTACTGGTTTAGACTACGCTATTCTTGAGTTGGACGGTACTCCGGGTAAAAAATACGGTTTCAAAAAAGTTAACCCAGCAGCCTTGCCTGTCGGCTTGCCTGTCGCTGATGCTCAGCATCCCAGTGGCAAAGTCAAAATGTTTCACGCTGGCGTGATTGCCGGTACCCGTGGTCAAAACTATGTGACCTATGCTGAAATGGATACCCATCCTGGTTCATCAGGTTCAGGCGTTCTCAATGGCAATGGCGAGCTGGTTGCTGTTCACACCAACGGTGGCTGTCGCAGTACCGGTGGCGAAAACGCTGGCGTTCCTATCGAGAAGATTATCAAAGAATCTAAAGTTCTGCAAAGTCTCGCTCGCTAATCTAAGTTCTTAAATGTTGAAAAGCCCGCCACCAGGCGGGCTTTTTTCGTGGGGGTATTTAATACGCGAAACAAAGAAACCAGGTGAGTAAGATATGAAATTTAGAGCGAAGGCTGCGAGTGGGTTTCTTAATCGTCGCTTAACAAACAAGCAGAATCCGGATAAGAAACAGTCAGTTGACATACTCTACCGTATTCGGGCGGCGGCGGCCCTCTATCATGCTGGCAAGGTGCGCGGCATTTTGGTCTCAGGAGACAATAGTCAGGCAAATTATGACGAACCCAGCGAGATGCAGGCCGATTTAATTCAGGCGGGCGTACCGGTTGAAGCGATTACACTGTACTATGCTGGTTTTCGTACTTTAGACTCAGTGGTGCGTGCTGAAAAAATCTTTGCGCAGCAGGACTATATTGTGGTCTCACAGCCTTTTCACTGCCAACGCGCTTTGTTTATTGGGGGCTTTAAAGGCCATCAGGCTCTGGGCTTTGCTGCTGAAGACGTACCGATCGAGAGTGGCGGTTTGGCAGTGCATCTACGAGAAGTGCTGGCGCGAACCAAGGCGGTTCTGGATCTGTTGACGTTCAAATCACCCCACTTTTTAGGCCCACCGGAATCACTCAATCTTCCGAAATCTTAAACGCGACCCCCTTTTTCTCCTGGGCATCGCTGACCTTTTGGAGGCAGCTTGAAACCAGTCCAAGCTAGGCCCGGTGGTACAATGCAAAACAAACGATACGAGGAGTTCTATTACATGATCAGCAGAGAAGAAGCCCTGGATTACCATTCTCAGGGTAAGCCCGGCAAATTAGGAATTCATGCCACCAAGCCCTGTTCGACGCAACGCGAACTGGCACTGGCCTATTCCCCTGGTGTGGCCGAGCCCTGTCGTGAAATTGCCAAAAACCCTGATGATTCTTACCTTTATACCTCGCGAGGCAATCTGGTTGGCGTGATCTCAAATGGTACCGCGGTCTTAGGCCTGGGTAATATTGGACCTTATGCTGCCAAGCCTGTGATGGAAGGCAAAGCGATTCTGTTTAAGCGCTTCGCGGATATTGATGTTTTTGATATTGAGCTTGACGCCAATGATCCAGATGCCTTTATTCAGGCCGTAAAAGCTTTAGAGCCCACTTTTGGTGGGATAAACCTTGAAGATATTAAGGCGCCTGAATGCTTTTATATCGAAGAGCAATTGCGTGAAAAAATGGAGATTCCTGTTTTTCATGATGACCAGCATGGCACAGCGGTGATTGTCGCTGCTGGCTTATTGAACGCGCTTGACCTGGCCAATAAAAAAATTGAAGATTGTTACTTTACTTTTAATGGTGCCGGAGCAGCGGCTGTGGCCTGTGCCAATCTGGCGATTAGCTTTGGGGCTGATCCTGAGAAAATCACCATGTGCGATTCGCGTGGGGTGATTTACCATGGCCGCGAAGGTGTGGCTGGCAATTACAAAGAGAAATTTGCGCGTACGACGGAGCGCCGCAGCTTGGCAGATGCAATGCAAGGGGCCGACGTCTTTGTTGGCGTTTCTGTTGGTGGGGTGGTGAATCAAGAGATGATCGCCAGTATGACCAAAAACCCGATTGTCTTTGCTTTGGCCAATCCAGATCCTGAGATCACCTACCCGGAAGCTGTTGCTGTGCGCGACGATATTATTATGGGCACCGGCCGTTCGGATTTCCCAAATCAGGTCAATAATGTGCTGGGTTTCCCTTATATTTTTAGAGGCGCATTAGATGTACGTGCCCGTGGGGTCAATCAAGAAATGCTGCAAGCGGCTGCCCGTGCATTGGCTGAATTGACGCGGGAAGAAGTTCCGGCTTCGGTCTGTCAGGCTTATAATCTCGATAGCCTGGAGTTTGGTCGTGAGTATTTGATCCCCAAGCCTTTTGACCCTCGGATTTTGGTTTGGGTTGCTTCAGCGGTCGCTGAAGCCGCAATTAAAACGGGCATGGCCCGTAAGGAGCTAGATATTGCTTCTTATCGCGAGGAACTCGAAAGCCGACAGTCGATGTCCCGTGAGCTAATGCAGATTATGATGGCCAAAGCTCAAAATGCGCCCAAACGGATTGTCTTTGTGGAAGGCGAGCATGAAAAGATTATTCGTGCTGCCCGTATCTTAAAAGATGAAGGCATTGCTGAACCGATTCTATTGGGTAATTTAGAGCGTATCGAAGCGCATGCGCGTGAAGCAGATATTTCTCTCGATGGCATTAGCCGTGCTAATCCACGTCTTTCAGAGCAGAGTGAGTATTTTGCGCGTCGCCTCTACGAAAAACGTAGTCGCAAGGGCTTGATCCACAGCGATGCCCAGATGTTGATGCGTGACGGCAATTATTTTGCTGCGATGATGGTTGAAGAAGGCGATGCGGACGGTTTTATTGCCGGTCTGACCCAGCATTATCCGGATACTTTACGCCCTGCTTTGCATTGTATTCCCCTTGAAGAAGGCATCCAGCGCGTGGCTGGCCTCTATGTGATGATCTTTGAGAAAGGGGTTTATTTCCTGGCAGATGCGACGGTCAATATTGAGCCCAGTGCTGAAGATCTGGCGGATATTGCTCGCTCGGCAGCCCGTGTGGCCCGTCAGTTTGATATTGAGCCACGGGTAGCCATGCTGTCGTTTTCTAATTTTGGCTCCGTCAAGCATCCCCATGTCGAAAAGGTTAAGCAAGCGGTGCAGATCTTGAAAGAGCAAGAGCCTGACCTGATTGTCGATGGTGAAATGCAGGCTGATGCTGCGGTTTCAGCGATTCGCGCACAGGACTTCCCCTTCAGTCAGATTCAGGGCGATGCCAATGTGCTGGTCTTCCCGGATCTGCAATCTTGCAATATTGCCTATAAGTTGCTGATTGAATTGGGTGGGGCAGAAGCGCTAGGCCCAATCTTGATGGGAATGTCTAAGCCGGTGCACGTCTTGCAACAAGGTGCCAGCGTCAGAGAAATCGTCAATATGGCAGCTCTGGCTGTGGTCGATGCGCAGCGTTTGAATACCTAATCCCCACTAACAGGCTGAGAATTTGCCCTCAGCCTGTTTTTTTGACTATATTTAAGGTGATAATCTGGATAGATCAAGGGGTTTTTTATGTTTCAACTTCGCTCTTCTCTGTTAGGCCTCTTCTTAGGGGCTAGCTTATTGACTGGCTGTGCTGCTCAGCAAGCGGCGTATGATGCCAACTTTCAGAGTGCTGAGTTCGGTCTGGGGCCACTGGCACCCGGGACGGAAAGAACTCTAGGCCAGCAGGCCGAAGACTTGTTCAGCATGCTGAAACGGGCTTTAGATATGCCTGATCTCGGCTTACAGTCTGCGAGTACACTCAAAGCAGACGTTCAGACCGTGCAGACTTATTTTCAAAGCCTGATGCCTGGGCAATCTGCTGCGATTGAGGTGGCTCTGGAGCCTTATCGTAATCTGGCCCGTGAACCGGTGGGTTATTATCAAATTCCACAGCCACGCAATCCGGCTTTGCAAGTGGTCACCGTCGAAACCAATGCCTTGTTAAAACGTTATTACCGTATGCTCAGTGGCTTGAAACTGGGCGAAGCCTTGATTGTGCCGCTCCGTAAAGAGGTGCCACAGTTGAGCCAAATTGCAGGGCCACAACATGCTGCGCTGGGCCTGGTGGCAGCGACCTATTTCAACCTGAACTTACAGGCTCAGGCTGAGCTCAACAGTCTGCAACCCGATTTAATACGTGCTGAGGTCGCCGCAGCGAAAGCACTGAATCAGCTGCGTGAGCAGCTCAAAACGAATCCTACGCGTACCAACCCTGTGGCTGAGCCTTTTGTTTTTTATGCTGCTTTGACCAGTAATCTGAGTACGGCCAATCAAAACCTGAGTAAAATCGAAACAGAACTGCCCCTGGAATTAGTAGAGAGTGCTGATTTGCTAAGGCGTATCGCTAAATTACTCTAAATCAACGTGCCTGGCTAGACTCTGGTTTCAATTTTTGGTGATGGAGCGTGACTTGCGTGCGTAGCTCAGTCTGCGTGAATGAACCCAGTTGATTTAGATTGAAATGACTGAGCTTACGGGTTCAAGATCAGTCTGAAGCCTGTGTATAATGTGGACAAGCAATGAAGCCATACGCAATAAGGGAAACCGCATGAAACATACCTATTTACTTGAAGAAGGCCTCTGGCAGGTCGAAGGCTATTTTGCCGACAGCAAAGCGCAGCGCTTACCGATTAGCGGTGTCGTCAATATCTGGCACGAAGAAGACTGTTGGTACAACCGCAGTGAAATGATGCTCAATCAGGATCAAAAAATGAGTTTTTGCAATCTTTACGAAATTGAGCCCCTGAATCCGGGCTTAGAGTCCACGATCTGGGAAACCCAACACGCCCGTCTGGGATTAATCATTGGCACTCTGGCTGTTTTGGATGAAACGATTATCATGTCTTATACGGCGGAAGGTGGGCATTTTTCGGGCACCGAGAGCCTGTATCAGCTGAGTGCTGATCACTATAAAAGCTGGGGCGTGATGTGGCAAGGTGATCAAAAGATCTCTTCCTGGCAGGCGCAGGTCATACGCAAGTCTAAATCCTGAGCTCATTCGTTATTCAAAAGCCCTCGGCACTTCGGTAGTCGGGGGCTTTTTTGATGCGTTTTTGCACGGCTTAAGGATCATAAAACCGATCGAAAAGATCTAAATACGATCTGTGGGTTATGGGTATTCCTAATAGGGATCTAGAGAAAATAGGAAAAAGAGCTCGAAATAGATACGTTACAAAAACGTAAAGTTACCGATTTGTAAACCCTTTGTATAGGAAAATTGAGAGCTTGGGGTGATCTCATTAAAACGGATCGAAACGTTATTTTCCGTGAGATATCTCACGATTTAGCTGAGAATTTGTATTTAATTCGATCATCGAGCATAATAATTTACTTTCAACTGCTCAGGTCAGTCAAAATCAGCTTCCTTGATAGACGAAATTTTGTATGCTGAAAAGATTGAGGTAAACCGATGAACTTACAAGATCACTCGCTCCTGCGGCGCAGCTTTCAATTGGCACAATCGGCTCGTGAGAAAAGCAATCACCCCTTTGGCGCACTTTTGGTAGACGCAGCGGGCAAGATTTTGCTGGAGGCAGAGAATACGGTCGTGACGGATTCAGACTGTACAGCCCATGCTGAATTGCGTTTGGTTCGCCTGGCGAGTCAAAAGTATCCTTCCCATTTTTTGGCGACCTGCACGCTCTATAGCAGCACAGAGCCCTGCCCTATGTGTGCGGGAGCTATTTTTTGGGGCAATATCCGACGCCTGGTTTTTGGTTTGAGCGAAAAAGGGCTATATCAGATCACCGGGCCTGCCGAAATGCTCTCTCTGCCCAGTCGAGATTTATTTGCTCTGGGCAGTAAAGTGATAGCCGTCGTTGGTCCACTCCTGGAAAGCGAAGCCAGAGAAGTGCATCTGGGGTTTTGGACTACTGAACCCCTCTTGTCGTCAGCAGATCCCGAAATTTGATTTTTTGCATGCTGTTGACCTGAGAGCTGGAGATCGTGTCTGAGATCGCCAAAAGCGCATGGGATCTGAGCTAGAGATCCTTGGGTAGGTGAGGCGAAAAAACAAAGCTTAGTGCTTTCTTAACCAAAAATTTAAGCTAATATCAGAAAGAAATAAGGATCAAGTGCCTATAGTATAATTAACAGTATGGAAAAGGCAAGGTAGGTGCGCATGTCGTTCAACAATAATATTAACTACAACCAACAGGTGCCGATGGCAAGCACGGTTCCCGTTCAAGGGGCTCCACCACCCCAAATGTACCCCCAGACTCAGCCTATGCCAGGTTATCAGCAGCCTTCTTATGGCGTTGACCAAACCCAATTTTCAGCACCTCGTCCAATTGCTCAGCCCACTCCTGCTGTTGAAGTGGGCTTTTTCGACAAGGTTAAATCTTATTTTAATGATGTTTATCGCTCTGATGACAACCTGCGCGCCTACAAAGTGTTTCAACAGACTGTCGATACGGATCCCAATACCATTCAACCTGGTAGCAGCAATAAAGCTTCCGTTACTGAGCTGCAACAGCGTTTGAATATCGCGGGTGTTCCTGCCAATGTCAACGGAATTTATGGTTATGCTACTGGCGAAGCCGTCAAAGACTTCAAAAAAATGATGAATATGAACGATGGCTTTTTAGATGGCAACGGCAGTCCAGCAATAACCGATATTGCCACACCGCAAATGCAGTCAGTGCTTAATTCGGTGATCAGCAAACAACTCAACCCTCAAATGCCAGGTACGGGTAACCCCATGCCTGTGACCCAGGAAGACTTGCTCTGGGCCCAAAACCTGGCCACCAAGATTCAAAGTTTTGGTTACCAGCCCAATGCACAAGAGCGAGCGCGTTATACGGAGATTCAAGGCCGTCAGCAGGCACAAGCGAATCCGGGTATGCATCCGACACCCAATTCACCGTCAGTCCCCACGACTCCGGTTCCGGGTCAACCTCCTTATCAGCAACACCCCACAGCTCCCTATAATCCAGGTGGCGCACCACCCATTCAACCTGTTTCTCAGCAAGAGCTGGATTGGGCCATGCAAATGCAAGAACGCATTGTTGGCGGTTATCGTCCCAATGCGCAGGAAGCATCTGCCTATGAAGGTATTCAGCAGCGCTACTCAGTACAGCAGGCTTCTCAACCGGCAGTTCCTGCTCAAAACCTACCCACAGGTCCTGTAACACAAACTGAACTCAGTTGGGTTCGTTCTCAAGAAGGTAAGCAATTGGGTTCGCAGGATCTGGCCAAGTATCAAAATATTATGGATCGTTATTTGGCACAACAAACAGGCCAGACCAATGGGCCTCAGCCATCCGGTCAACTTAATCCTGTCAGTCAAGCTGAATTGGATTGGGCTGTTGATTTGCAAGATCGCATTAGCAATCGAGGATATTCACCCTCACCTGCTGAAGCAGCCCGTTATACCGATATTTTCAACCGCTATCAAAACCAGCCCTCTGAGCCTGTGAAGGCAACGCCGCCCAGCTATCAACCAGGTGCAACGCCAGCGCTTGATGTCGACAACTCTGTAAGTCAAGCTGAGTTGCAATGGGCGATTGACCTGCAAAGCCGGATTGATAATCAGAAATATCAGCCGACCCAGCAAGAAGTCGTTCGCTATACAGATATTTTTAACCGTTACGAGGCTTCTCAGGCTGTCGACCCCAGCACACCTGTGGCACCGGCTAGACCGACTGCACCTGTACAACCAGCCAATCCGGCGATGGGATCAGTGGGCTATATCGTATTGGGTAATGCCAATCCTCGTGGCACCATGCATGTTTGGGGGCAGGCTCCTAAAGATCCCAGTGGCATGAACGGCCCGACCGGCGATTGGAATATTGATCAATCGCGTCTGCACTATTTAAGTCCCGACGGCAATCAGACCATTGCACAAAGCCAAATGAACAGCTCAATGGCTGGCCAATTGACTCCCCAATGGCGTCTGATTTACACGCCGCCTGCTCAGGGTGGTCAACAGCCTGTCACTGCGCCTCGTCCGGGTACGAGTGTTCCTGGCGGTCCTGTGAATGCTTCGGGTGCAAGTCAGCAAGAAGTTCAATGGGCCAAATCTCTCGAGGCCCGTGTCGTCTCTGGTTATCAGCCGACTTCAACTGAGGTTTCTAAATACAATGATATTCAGATGAAACTGGCCGTTCATGGCGTTCAGGCGAGTGCGCCTACTGCGCCTGTGGCTCCTCAACCAGTGACACAATCCGAATTGGACTGGGCGATGCAATTGCAGCACCGGGTTCAGTTTCAGGGTTATCAGCCCACGGATCAGGAAGTCGCTCAGTATACGGATATTTTTGACCGTTATCAAAAACAACCGTCTCAGCCAGCAGTACCGGCTCCAGCGACTCCTTCTATAGCAATGCCGGTAGCCACAGCTCCTGTAGCAAGTGGCGCCCCCAGTGCTGAAGAGATTCAGTGGGCACAGCAATTGCAAACCATGGTACAACAACAAGGCTATCAGGCTACAGATGCCGAAATGGCGCGCTATACAGACATCTTTAATCGCATGCAACAGAGTCCAGGAGCTGCCCCCACGGCTCCTGTCGCCCCTTCTGCCCCGCCAGCGGCTCCAGGTAGCGTGATGATTAACGTAAATGCCGCTGACCCTGAGTTGCAATGGGCGATGGAGCTCTTAAATCGTCACCGTCAGGGTTATCAGCCCAGCCAGCCTGAGCTGATGATGTACGAGCGTATTATTGCTACCAAAGCGGTTCCAAACGCCACACCCTAAAACAACTAAGTAAAAAAGGGAGCACTTCGGTGCTCCCTTTTTTGATGCCAAAAATCAAGGTATTCAAATCTTAAAAAATGCAAAGCTCAGGTGGGATTGACAGCAGGTCGAAGATGAGGTTAATATAGTGTCAATAAGCTTTACATAACTTAATATTTAGTCGGCTGGACTGAGATGGAGAGAAAAATGACACAAGAACAAAAAAAAATCAGTTTTGATTTAGCGGGGCTGATTAGCTTGCTGATCTTTGGAGCTATTTGTATTACTTTTTTAATCCCCAATATTGTCTCAGCACAAAAACAAACCCAGGAAGCTTATGTTAAGTCTCGTATGTATAGTTTACAAACTGCAGCGGAGCTCTATGCGGCTCATTTTAAGGGGGCTTACCCCACTTCATTGAAAGAAATGAATGCTTATCTCTATCGTAAAAATAACCATCCATTAGAAGGCAATGTTGTGACTCTACGGAATGGAGCCCCTACAACGACCGATTTCCAAAACCTCGAAGATGAAGCTCACGCAGGTGTGGTTTCTTATCAGTCAAATGGCAAAGACTATAAGATTGTAGGTTATAGCAAAACCGGAATCATTCAAGAGCAAGAACAGGCTCTGGTGTTGCAAGCGCAGCACAGTTTGGCTGCTGGCCAGCTCGCACTTAAATAATTCCTCTGCCCTGAGTAGGGCTTAAACCCCCCTGACGAACCAGTAGCCGGATTTCATTTCTGCTTACCGATACGCTTCCCTATAGCCAAATCCCCCGTTTTTGTAATAAAATAGAGGGGATATACCCTGAAGTTAAATTAAACTTAACCATTACTTGCCTTCTTAACAATCTCTTCCCGCAAGTGCCTGCTCAGGGGTGATCAAGGAGAAACCGTGTGAGAGCTGATCCCCTCGTTTTAGAAACACACTCGGATCTGTCCTGGAAATCCCAGCTAAACGATCTGTATGAACTAACCAAGCCACGCATTACCTATAATGTCTTAATCACGACATTTACAGGCATGTGGCTAGCCGCTGGCGGTCCCCCCGCCTGGCCTCTGATTGTCTTAACGCTTTTAGGTGTTGCTTTTGCTTCTGCTTCTAGCTGCTCTTTTAATAATTATATTGACCGCCATATCGATAAAGATATGCAGCGTACTCAAAATCGTCCTTTACCGACGGGACGCTTACAACCTAAAACGGCTTTGATTTTAGGTTCGATCCTGGGTGTTTTATCTTTTATTGTTTTGTATTTTGGCGTCAATTTATTGACGGCCTCACTGGCTGTGTTCAGTAATTTCTTTTATGTGATTATTTATACACTCTGGCTCAAACGGACCACGCCGCTTTGTACTTCTTTGGGTGGGGTTGCTGGGGCCATGCCGGCTGTGCTGGGCGTGACAGCTGTAGCCAATCAAATCACTCCAGTGGCAATCGCTTTATTTGGATTTATGTATCTCTGGCAACCGCCCCATTTCTGGGCTCTGGCTTTAATTAAAACCGAAGAGTATCGCAAAGTGGGCATTCCGATGCTGCCTGTCGTTAAAGGCGAGCGGGTGACTAAGCGCCAAATGCTGCTTTATACGATAGCTCTTTTACCGGCTTCACTCTCTTTGTTTTGGTTGGGCGTCACCGGCTGGGTCTATTTTGCGACGGCAACAGTGATGAGCCTGGTTTATTTGGGGCTGACGATCGATTTTATTCGCAAGCCGGTAACACGCAAAGCGGCTTATCGCTTGTTTTTTTTCTCGATCATTTATTTGTGCGTCTTATTTGTGATGATGTTTGTCAATAATACGCCCGTAGGGGCCTCTGTCTTATGAGCACTCTGACTTCTGGTGAGCAAGATGCGGTTCGTTTTCTCGATCTCTTGCCAGCCCTGACTTTATTGATCGTCTTTGCTTTGTTTTCGGTTCAAGCTGTTACGACTCAGTCACCTATCGCTGAAGCAGATACGCGCTCGACTTCTCATTTACGTCAGGCTTTGCCCTCTGGCAAGACCAATAGCGATTTGCCTGTTTTAGGGCAATTGTCTGACTTTCAATTGACCGAACGGGATGGTTCTGGTTTTGATCTCAAGCGCATGCAGAATCAGATCTGGGTTGCTGATTTTATCTTCACGTCTTGTCAGGCAGAGTGTCCATTGATGAATCTGGAAATGCAAAAAATTCAAGCGGCTTTTGCTGATCAAGAGCGGGTTGCGCTGGTTTCTTTTTCGGTGGATCCGGAAACCGATACTCCACAACGCTTGCAAAGTTATGCTCAGAAATTTCAGGCCGGGCCACGCTGGTGGTTTGTCACTGGAGTCAAAGATGAATTGTATCGTGTCGCTACTCATGACTTTATGCTGGCTGTCCAGGATCTCAGGCCCGCAGACCCTAATTCTCATGCTCACCATGATGCAAAGCCAGGTGCTGCGAGTAGCCAACCGTTTATTCATAGTCAAACTTTTGCTCTGGTAGATGGAAAAGGCCAAATCCGTGGCTTCTATGACAGCACGGATGCCGTGGTCATTCAAAATTTGATCACAAAGGATTTGCCCCGCTTGCTGGCGCAAGGTTAAGTCATGTTTGATCAGACGCGTGATCCCTTGCTGTCAGGTCTGGAAACCCACCGTTCTTCTCGGCTGCAATTTCGAATTGTGACCCTGGCGCTGGCAGCGGCCTTGATTATGGCTATGCTGATTGTCCGCTTGTTCTTTTTACAAGTGGTTCAGGGGGAAAGCTTACGCGAGCAAGCCCATGGTAATCGCTTACGCTCGACGCCTTTATTGGCACCCCGTGGGAACATCTATGATCAGACCGGCAAGGTGCTGGCCAGCAATCAGGAATCGCATGCCTTATTCTTTGACCCACGCCGCTTATCCAATCCTCAGATTTATCAAACACTCCAGACTCTGGCTCAGTATCTCGAAACTGATTTTGAGTCTCTGCGTGATCGTCTTGATTTCGAGGCTTTGCAACCGGTCTATCTTTATCACGATCTTTCTCCTGAAAAGTTAGCCTTGATCTTGGAGCATCGTGAGCGCTTGCCAGGGATTACGATTTCAACCAATTTGGAGCGCCATTATCCTGCTCGTGAAAAAATGACGCATTTTCTGGGGCATATGGGGCAAATTTCTTCCAAAGAATTAAAAGACCCCACCTATCGCCATTATTTTGCAGGCACAATGATCGGTAAAGGCGGCCTAGAACGCAATTATGAGCTCTTTTTAAAAGGTGCTGATGGTAAAAATCAAGAAGAAATTGCCCTCGATAAAAATCTAGATTCAAAGCGAATCACGGTTCCGCCTATTCCTGGCCACCGTTTGCAATTGACGATTGATCTGGGGCTTCAGAATTTTTGCTATCAGCAATTAAAGCAATCTGGTGTGGCTGGCTCTATAGTGATTATGGATCCCAAAAACGGTGAGGTTCGTGCTTTGGTGTCTTATCCAGCTTATGATCCCCAGTTGTTTAATCAGGGGCTGAGCCAAAAACAATGGCAAGACCTGCAAAATGACCGCTTGCACCCTTTTTTGGATCGCAGTACCAATTCGTATGCACCGGGCTCGATCTTTAAGGTGATTACGACCCTGGCGGGCCTGGGCACTGGTAAGCTGAGCCCTGAAAGACGTTTTTCCAGCCGGGGATCCTTGCGGGTAGCTGGGCATCTTTTTAATGACTGGAATCGTGCTGGTTTTGGAAATGTGGATATCTATGATGCTCTGGCTTTTTCGATTGATACGGTTTTTTATGAGCTGTCGCAAGAAATGGGGATTGAGCCAATTCGCGATTATGCTTTGGCTCTGGGTTTAGGTCAAAAGACGGGCATTGACTTGCCCCAGGAAGGGGTGGGCATTGTGCCTGATCGGGAATGGAAAAAGAAAAACTTGGGCCAGGATTGGCAGCCAGGAGACTCAGTTAATGCTTCGATTGGTCAGGGCTATGTTCAGATGACGCCTTTGCAAGCCACCCGTATGATCTCAGCGGTAGCTAATGGCGGTTATCTGGTGACCCCCCATTTGGTGCAAAGTATCTCAGGTCAGCCAGGCCTCTCTTTGCATCCCAATGCCCAATTGAAAGCGCAAAAAATCCCCAATATTCCGCATGAACACTGGCAGGTTGTTCAGCAGGGTCTCGAAGAAGCCGTTAGCCGAGGCACTGTCAAAGGTATGCAGGTTCCCGGCGTGCGTGTGGCGGGTAAAACAGGGACTGCTGAAACGATTCCAGGTCAGCCCAACCATGCCTGGATTGTGGGCTATGCTCCGGTTGAAAACCCCCAGTATGCAATCACGGTCTTTTTGGAGCATGGCAAAAGTGGCGGCGGCAAGGCGGCTCCTCTGGGCGGCCGAATCTTAAATTATTTGTTTAAGCGGTCTTCTTAATGGAAAGCAGACAATCATCACAAGGCATCAGTCGTTTGAGTTTGTTTTTGTTGGTGGCATTGCTGGCTTATTCTTGTCTGGGTGTCTGGTCTACATCGGTGGTGCAAGAGGGATCCTATGGTTTGTTTTATAAGCATCTATTCTCAATAGGCCTGGGCTTCGCTGTTTTTGTCACTTTTAGTCTGGTGGGCTATCGGCTTTTGCAAAGCTGGGCTCCTTTTTTATATGGTCTCTTACTGGTCTTGCTCTTATGGGTGCTGATTATGGGGCCAAGTGTGGCTGGATCCAGGCGCTGGATATTTTTGGGCGGCTTTTCTTTTCAGCCTTCAGAGTTTGCCAAAATGGTGCTGACGATGACTTTATCGATACATCTCTCGCGCATTTCACGTTGGACGCCGGGGCAAATTATCTTGCTGCTAGTGCATATCGGCTTGCCCTGCTTATTGGTGCTACGCGAGCCTGATCTGGGCATGACCCTGGTTTTGATCGGCTTATTTTTCTCGATGTTATTGGTTTCGCCCTTTAGCTCCTGGATTTTAGGCCTCAGTTTGTCACCTCTGATCAGTATTGGTCTCTACTTTTGGAATGAGAGTCTTTGGCGGCTGCATTTAATTGGGGCGGCTGTGGCATTGTTGGTTCTGGCTGTCGTGGGCTATTTGCGCCAGTGGGGTATTCGTGGCTTACTGGTTTTTGGGACCCTTTTATTGACTATCAATGGCAGTGTTATTGCTGCGGGTACGATGCTATGGTCCAATTTAAAGCCCTATCAGCAAGAGCGTATTCTGACGTTTATCTCGCCTAACCCAGACACTCTGTCTTCTGGTTATCAGGTACAACAATCCAAAATCGCTGTGGGTGCCGGTGGCTGGACAGGGCAGGGCCTGTTCCAGGGCAGTCAGACCCAACTGGGCTTTGTGCCCGAGCAACACACGGACTTCATTTTCTCGGCTCTGGCCGAAGAAACCGGATTTTTGGGGGCAGGCTTCTTGCTATTGCTGTTTACTTGTCTGGTTTTCCGCATTCTCTGGATTGGTTTTCAGGCCCAGGAAGACCAGCAATTATATATTTGTACAGGCGTGGCTTCGCTCTTATTGATGCAATTGCTGATTAATCTGGGTATGAATATGGATATGATGCCTGTGACAGGTGTGCCTTTGCCCTTGATCTCTTATGGTGGCACGGCGATGCTCTTTCAGATGTCCTTATTGGGTCTGGTCGAAAGTGTTTATCGACAACAAAAGCGTCCGGATCTTTCACCGGAGCTGAACTGGTAGTCCGTGTTTGCGCTATATCTCGATCGCAGTTCGGCCCGTTTGATCCATGCGCAACATGGTTTGATTCGCGATGAATTACCATTGGCTCGTTTGCGCGCATCGGTACGCAAGCCACGTGTCGCCCATGCCAAAGACTGGGATTTCGGTCAGGCCGCCAGTCAGGGCGAGCATTTGCATGCTTTTCGGGATCCCGGCTTCCCCTGGCCAGCATTTTTGACATGGCTACTGAGCCCGCTACAGCCCTGGCGCAAATCCCGTCTGGCTTTGATTTTTCCTCAGAGTAGTGCCGGTGAACGCGGGCTCTGGCTGACGGTCTTTGCCCAAATGGGTCTGCAGCACTGCCATTTTTTTGAGCCTCTGGATCTGATTTTGCCGACGCGCAGGGGGATTATGCTCTATTTGCATGATGGCCTGGCTCGCCTGAGCTATCGTAACGAATCCATCCCTGGTGAGACCCAGCGTTTGGGCTATGGTTATTTCATTGCCCGGGAGCTGCGTCGTCAGATCTTGACCCGACATGGCCTGCAAATTGATTTCGCAACGGCAGATACAAGTTGGCGTAAGCTGGCTTCTGCGGGGCAACAAGTCACGATTCAGGGCCTCAATACAGTAGGTGAGCGACAGTCGCAATTGCTGATTGCAGAAGATCTCAATCAAATCTTGCCCCAGGCTTTACAGCCTTTAATTGAAGAGTTTCAGCTCTTACAAAAACAAGAGCCCGACTCACCCTGTTTGCTGATCCAGCCAGCAGGACATGAGCTCAATCTGGGGGCTTATTTACTGCGCCAACTGCCCGAGTTGGAAGGCGTCCAACTGAGTTCAGAACAAGCCCTGCAAGGGATTCAATATGGGCTGAGGAAGTCCGTTTCGACTGGCTAGGGTCCAGATTCAAACTTTTCTTGACAATAAATGTATAATCGATCTCAGGCAAGGGGGCTTATATGCAAGCGGCTTTTCATATCATCTTATCTGTTTCGGTCTTAGCTATTATGGCCTGCCAAGGGCCTGGAATCCATAATACATCTACAGCTAATGCTTTTCCATCAATACAGCTTGGCTCTCAGGCAAAAGCCTCAGTAGATTTAGATACGATGTCAGAGATCCCTTTTGAAAACCCTTACCCAGATTTGCCAAGTGTCTTGCGGCCGAATAGTCAATTTAAGCCTTCTTTTGCGGGGAATTCACAAGGGGGTTATCTAGACGGCCCTTTTTCAATCGCAATGTTCAATGCGCCTTTTGATAATACTGCTGATGCCCAGGGCAATATATACGTTGCTGATACCCAGAATCATCGCATTCGAAAAATTTCGCCTGACGGTATGGTTTCAACCCTTGCTGGAGACGGGGTTCCTTATGTTCGTTTTGGCTCTTTTTCAGAGACACAATTTGATCAGGTGTATTCCGTTGAGTTTGTTGAGCCCAACTTGATTTATGCACTGGATACAAGCTCATCGATTTATCAATTGAATTTAGACACAGAGACAAGTAAAATCGTCGCATATCATGAAGAAACCTTAGTAGAAAAACCTTATGGATTTAATATTCTGCAGCAGGACAAAACCCTTATCAAAAAATTAGATTATCATCCCCTGGATTTCACTTATAAAGACGGCTATCTTCATATCCTTACCCTACAAACTTCTCTGGAATGAGATGATACTATTAAAAAATAGCAAAGGTCCTTTGCCCGCCGTCACACCCTTGTGAAGCCTGGGGGCTGTCGTCAAAACTCAGGCAGGACGCAGTTAAAATCCAGAGAACTGAGCTCTGGGCTTGGGGATGTTAACGCGAGTGCGGTCTGCACGCCGCCGGGACGTTCGCGCGGCACGTAGCTCTGCTGTCCTTATTCGTACCGCTCCCTTATCGCGAACGACTATAGCCCATGGCTCCCACCGGGCTCTTACTCCCTCTGTGCGTCCAGACCAGGGATATTTGGAGCCGGGAGACAGAATACAGAAAATAGAAGACTTGGTCTGGTTTGCTCTGCGTTTCTTCTGTTCCCAGAACCTCTCAGGTCTGCGGGGCAGAGGGAGTAGGAGTGCTGCGGGAGCCAGGGATGGCGAAGCAGTACGACTCTTAGCATTTGCGGAACACGATGTGGAGCAGATGCGTCCCGGCGCCCTGAAGACCTACACTGTCTTTGGCATCCAGACCAGAGAATGTTTGGGACAGCTGAGATCGGTTTGCTTTAGTTTGGTGAGCTTGTTTTTTTTGTTTACTACCTTGAACCTCGTCAAAATTTAACGACAGCCTCTAGGGCTTGGGAGAAGAATGCCAAGACTGAAGTGAATTTGAGCTAAAGCGCCTGCTAGACTAAAGAGAGAATCATCGAGGAGTCAGCAATGGGTAGTCAAGCACGTGACAGACAAACAAAAGTAGGGCGTTATTTATCTCTGGGGTTCATGGGCTTGGTGAGCATGATCTTGTTGTCCTGTGCTCTGCAGCGCCAATACAATGCCGACTGGCCGACCTTGCAACGCAACTCCGCACGTCAGGCTGATGTGATTGATGCGCCGGTACCGCCCTTGATTGAAAAATGGCGTTTTGAAACCCAGGGCCGACTGGTTTACCCGCCGGTTGTCAAAGATGGCCGCGCTTATGTCGGCTCACGAGATGGCAGTTTGTATGCTGTCAATCTGGCGGATGGATCTAAGCTCTGGGAAACCCCGCTGGAGCAGGGCGGCTTGTTTTCGTCGCCGACCTGGTTTCAGGGGCTGCTGTATGGCGGCAAATGGGCACCTTTTTATGCGGTTTATGCTTTTGATGCTGCTACAGGTGAAGAGCAGTGGCGCAAAGAAACCGGGGACCTGGTCAATCGTCCCCCCTGGGTGCTGGTCGACGAAGAGCGTATTTATACCCATATCGACCCAGATCGTAATCAGCCTGAAGAGATCGGGGTGATTATGCAGGCCTGGGATCCCAAAACCCAGGAGAAAATCTGGCAACAGCCTGTGCTGGGTGTCCCTGCGGTGGCGACCGCTTTGAGCCCGACTCATCTGCTGGTGGCTACCGATGAAGAAATGATCTATGCCCTTGATCGTGCCACGGGCGAGATTGTCTGGAAAGCGGCAATTGCTGGCAGTTCGGCTTCGGCCCCGCTGGTTAAAGATGGCACGATCTATCTGGCTTCCAAAACGGGTTTTATTTATGCTTTAGATGACAAAACCGGCGAACTCAAATGGCGTTATCAATATCCTGATGCCAGTTTTAGCGGCGATCTGGCCCTTAGTGGCGACTCCCTGGTTTTGCCTGCTGGGCAGTTTCTCTACCGCTTTGGGCTGCGAGATCGCGAACCGATCTGGCGTTTTCGGGCTCCCAAGCTGATCACAGGGGCCGTTGCCAGCCGGGATCTGGTTTATTTTGGCTGTGAAAACCACCAACTCTATGTCGCAGACCTCGAAAAAGGCTTTATCAAAGGCATGTACCGCACCGGCGGCGATATTCTGGCGACACCGGTGCTGGCGGCGGGTCTGGTGCTGGTTAGTAGTGCTGATGGCTTTCTCTATGCTTTTGAAGAAGGCCCCCGGCCGAAACAAACTTCAGCTCCAGGCCGCAATTGGCAGAACCGTCGGTGAGCCCACGACCTCGCCTCTTGTTTTATGCGCGAGGAGGGGGCATCGGGCATTTTAATCGGGCTTATGCCATTGCCCGCCAATGCTTGCGCCAGCAGGCTGTCGACTGCTTGATCGCGACCAGCTCAGCTCTGGCACCATTGGTTACCCAGCCGGGGATCGAAGTCTTGCGCTGGCCAGCAGCAAATAGCCCCTGGGCAGCTGGTTTTTTAGCTGCTTTGCCTGAGCTAATCAATCAGCTCCAGCCGGATCTGATGATCGTCGATAGCTTCCCAGAAGGCCCTGACAATGAACTCTGCGGAATTGATTTGCCACGGCTGGTGATCCAACGTGATGCTGAACTGAAAACCAAGGATTGGCCTGTGATTCAGGCCTGGCCTGAAGCCGATGGTCTGATTTTGAATCGGCAGCCAGCAGAGCTTTTTCCTCGTGCTCTGGCGCGCCAGTGGCTGGGTGCTCAGAGCGATCGCCCCCTGGTCGGGATTGCTCACAATGGTGACCCCTTTGAAACAACGGGTATGATGCAGCGTTTATGTCAGGCTCTGGAGGGATGCGAGCTGGAGCTGCGCCTGGCTTCGCGTTTGCCTTGCCCACGCCCGGAGTGGCAGCCGTTGTGGATTAGTCATTACCCCCTTTCAGAATGGCTCAATGGCGTTGATTTGCTGATAGGTGGGGGCGGCTATAATTTGGTTGCAGAAGCCCGTGCCTATGGCCTGCGGAGCTTGCATCTGGCTTTTGAGCGCCCTATTGATCGGCAATGGCTGCGGATCCAGAATTTAGCGCAAATCAGATCGATAGATTCGGCCCAGCATATTCGTGAGACCGTCCAGGCTCGCTTGCAGCAAGCCCCACCAGAGCCTGTGCTGGATTGTCAGGGAGCGGCAGCGGCTGCCAGACGCATACAAGACTTGCTTAACTTAGAGCCAAAATAAGCGGGCGAGTGTTCCGAGAGTTCCAAGTGCGAAGAGCACTGATCTCAGGGTATGATGGTAGAAATACACCGGAGAGGTAAAACAGATGTCAGAAGATCGCAAATTGATTTTGAAAATGCTTCAGGAAAACCGAATTTCAGTGGAAGAGGCCGAGCAATTATTGTCGGCCACTGACAAAAAAGGGCCCTCTGTCTCTGGTATGAAAGACGATTTATTTAATAAAACGGGCCCCAAAGTGGAGCAGTTTATGGGCAACATTAGCTCAATGATCGAGACCGTTTCTCAACAAATGGGCCCGGGCCTGGAGAAGCGCTTTGAAGGCTGGTTTCAGCAAAAGCAGGGCAAATCCGATCAGAAGCCCGACATGGGTTTTAAAACCGGTGCCTCAGCTGATAAAGGCCAGTGCAGCGAAAACAAAAGTGTGATCAATGTAGAACCCGAAACCAAAAAATTGCGCTGTTTCCATAAGCTGGGCCCCCTGACCATCGAGGGCCACGAGGGGCAGCATATCAATGCGATCCTCGAGTCTCATTTTGGCGACAGTGACGACAAAAAAAAGTTTGAAGAGCTGAAGCTGATTGGCCGCCAGGACGGCGATGTGCTCTTTTTAGAGCTGGAAGGTGCTGACCAGATCAAATCTGATGGCCAGCGCTGGGTAGAGCTCAAACTGCAAGTGCCCGCTGGTTTAGATTTCGAGCTGGGCACCGATAAGCAAGATGTTTTGATCCAAAAGCTTTCTCACCCGGAAGGCAAATTGCATCTGGAAAGCAGCAGCGGCGATCTCGAATTGCAACAATTGGCTCTCAAGCATATTGTGCTGCAAACCACCTCAGGCAATGTGAGCGCCGATCAGGCCTCTGAATCGCTAGAGATTCGTACCCAGAGTGGTGATATCAAACTCACGGGTTCGATTTTTGATGGTGAGATTCAGACCCAGAGCGGTAGCCTACATTTAGAAGCATCGGTGCAACACCAGCTCAAAGCCGAGTCGCGCAGCGCTGACCTCAATCTGCAATTGCTCGACAATAGCAAAGGTCGGATTGATCTCCAGAGCCAAAGTGGTGATATCGAACTAACGGGTAATTTGGCCGGTGAGACTGTGCTCAATTCATCCAGTGGCGATCTGCAATGTGATCTTACCATTACTGAATTAGCCTCGGTCAGCCTGACGACCTATAGCGGCGATGTCGACCTGATTTTGCGCCCCAGCAGCGATTGCAAAGTCGATGCCGAAGCCGTCAGCGGCGATGTCGAATGTCGCGTTGAATTGCAAGGCGCCGAAAAAACCGAGCATAAACTGACCGGCACCCTCGGCAATGGCCAGGGCATGTTGCGGGCCCAGACCAAGAGTGGTGATATTTTAATCTCCTAATTTTAGCGTAGCAGAAGTCAAGTTGGGCTCAGATCATGATCTGGGTCCTTTTTTACTGAGAAAATGACTGTTCGGGTACGCATTCCAGCGCTCTGAATCTGAGCGCTTCACCTGCTGGGTTGATGATCTCCAAACGCTTGGGTTCTTCTGCGATCTATTTCTTCCAAAAAGCCGGCAAGAGCAAGACAAAGGCGGTATAGATTTCTAAGCGGCCTAGTAACATACAGATAATCAGGATCCATTTACCTAGTATCGGGATATCGTGGAAATTATGGCCGGCCCCGACCAGATTCACACCGGGACCGACGTTGCCAACAGAGGTCAACACGGCTGAGAATGCTGTTAGCATGTCCACGCCTAGCCCCGTCAAAGCGAGGGTTCCAAAAATCAGCAGCAATGAAAAAATCGCAAAAAAGGCCAGTACCGAACGAATAATTTCACGGGAGACGGGGTGCTCACCTAGTTTGATCGAGATGACAGCGCGGGGATGTACGATCATTTGGAGTTCGCGCACAGCGTATTTCAGCAAGATGACCAGGCGGATAATTTTGGCGCCCCCGGCCGTTGACCCGGCCATACCGCCCAAGAGCATTAGGGCCAATAGCAAACTCTGTGAAAAAGCTGGCCAGCTTTCCCAGTTTTGGCTACTAAAGCCTGTTGTTGTCATGATGCTGACGATCTGGAAAATCGCATAGCGCGCCGCTTGCAAGATGCTGCCATAGGTGCCACTAAACCAGAGATTGGTACTGATCAGCGCCAGACTTAAAAAGATCAAGAAGGCATAGACCCGAAATTCCATATCTGAAATGACACTCAGTAATTTGCCCTGAAAAGCCTTGTAGATCAAGACAAAATTGAGACCACCACAGAACATGAATACAGTCATAACGATTTCAAAATAGAGACTGTCATAATGCTCGACGGAAATATTTTTGGGTGAGAAGCCACCGGTCGAAAGCGTCGAGAAAGCATGGCAGGCAGCGTCAAAAACCGGCATTTTGCCCATCACCAATAAAATAAACTCAAAGCCAGTCAAGATCACATAAAGCATCCAGAGCGACTTGGCGGTTTCAGAAATACGGGGCGTGAGTTTATCGACAGAAATGCCGGGGACTTCGGCTTTAAAAAGCTGCATACCACCTACACCCAACAGGGGCAAGATCGCAACCGATAAGAGAATAATCCCCATGCCGCCCAGCCACTGGGTTTCACTCCGCCAGAGCAAGATACTCTTGGGTAAGCCCTGAATATCGTTGACCACCGAAGCCCCGGTGGTGGTCAGCCCTGACATCGATTCAAAATAAGCATTGGTGAAGGCTTGCAAGGGCCCGAAAGGGCCTTCCACATTGAAACTACCACTGAGCAAATAAGGCAGTGCCGAGAGCATCGCCAGGACCAGCCATGAAAAGGTCACAATGAAACAGGCTTCTCGTTGTCTTAGAGCGCGGGCGTTGAATTGGGGTTTGAGTGGGAAGTACAAAGAAGCACCTAGAACCAGACCAATGATCATCGTGAGAATGAAGCTCCACATGGCTTTATTTTCGCCATAAAAAATAGCTGTGATCAAGGGCAGTGTCAGGCTCAAACTGGTGAAGGCCAGAATCAGTCCAATCACATAAAAAATGCTGGAGAAGTGAAGTGCACTTCTGCCGCGCGCTTTTTCGTTCATGGGGTCTACTTTGTTTGCTAAGATACCTGTTAGGCCAGAGGCCGCACAGACTTTTGATTTTAACAGTATGATCGCCATAACGGCAACAGAAGGCAATTAGCAATGCGTATCATTATTATCGGGGCCGGAGAGGTGGGGCACTTTCTTGCCAAAGGCCTTTCGACCGAAGCCAAAGACGTGATCGTCATCGATAGCGACGAAAACCGTTTGAATACGATTCAGGAAAGCCTGGATGTACAAACTGTACTCGGAGATGGCAGCAGCTTGGCGACCCTTAAACGAGCCGGAGCGGATCATGCCGACATCTTAATCGCAGTCACCAATAGTGACGAAGGCAATATGATGGCCTGTGTGATGTCACGGGTCTATTTCCAGATTGAGAGCGTGATTGCACGTATTCGTAATTCCGAATTTACCGCTCAGCCGATTTTGCATAAGCTCAGCATTGATATGGCGATTAGTCCTGAAAAAGAAGCGGCTGAAACTATTCTGAAACTCTTGCAGATTCCCAATGCCAGCGAAGTGCTTGATTTTGAGAATGGCAAGGTCTGGTTGGTGGGTTATAAAGTGGATCAGAGCTCCACGTTGGTTAATCGCCACCTCAAAGACTTAAGCGATCTGCGGGACACCCAGATTTTGATCGCTGCTATTTTACGCGATGAAAAAGTGCGCATCCCGAAAGGGGATGACACGATCGAGATTGGAGATACAGTCTATGCCGTGGCGCCGCGCAATCAATTGGCTAATCTCAAGCGCTTTTTTGCCAAAGACAGCCCTGATACCCAGCGCATTATGATTATTGGCGGGGGCATGATTGGTGAGTATCTGGCCCGCAGTCTCGAAAATGAAAATATTAACGTCAAACTGGTCGATAAAAGCATGGCGCGCTGCCATTATCTCTCTGAAGTGCTGACCGATACGGTTGTGCTCAATGGGGATCCGACCCAATTGGAGTTTTTGCTCGAAGAAAATATGGACGATATGGATGTCTGTGTAGCCGTTTCAGAAGATGAGCAAACCAATCTGGTGGTCTGTCTTTTGGCCAAGCGTCTGGGTGCTCGGCGCACGATTTGTGTGGTGACCAAGTCGGAATTGATTCCGATCGCCAATTCGATTGGGATCGACGCTGTGATTAGCCCCCGGCTTTCAGCGGCCAGTGCCATGCTGCGCTTTATTCGCAAAGGCGGCGTTTTATCAGCAGGTACTTTGCGTGACAACGAGGCCGAAGCGATCGAAGTTCTGGCCCAGGCCACTTCTAGCATTGTCAATCGTCCGATTTATCAGCTCAACTTCCCCAAAGACGCGATCATTACAGCAATTATTCGGGGTGACGAGACGATTATCCCCCAGGGTAACGATATGATTATCCCTGGCGATCGGGTGATTATCTTCACTTTGAGCCATGCCATTCGCAAGGTTGAAAAATCGCTGCAAGTCAAAGCCCGCCGGATGACCGGTCGTTTAGATTAACGCTAAGCTTGATTGTCCGTGATAACAAGGGCTGGCTGCCGCTGCAAAAAGCTGAGAATCTCTGTGACCAATTGCTCATTGTTTTCATTGAGTAGGCAATGGCCAGCACGAGCTAAGATCACCTCGCTGGCCTGGGGCAAGCGCGGTACCAGCTCAGATGTAGCCCGCGAAATAAAGGTCTCTTTTTGACCTCGGATACAGAGCAGAGGCAGATCACAGTGACTAAAGTCCCAGGGCAAATGGCTGGGGTATTCTCGTAGCCAGAGCGCTTGCATCTGTCGGTCTGAGCGCATATAGGCTTCGACAAAGGCCACGACACGCACGGGATCAGCAGCGGCGTAATCCCAGGACAGCGAGCGTAAGAAACGCATCACTTCGGGTTTGAAATGCTTGCCCAGAGCGTAGCTGCGGGCATAGAGTGGCAGGCTGGCTTTGACCAGTGGGCGCAAGTCAAAAATCGCGGGTTCCATCCAGATCGCGGCTTGAATCGGCAGCTGACGCTGCAGCAAGTGATAAGAAACCAGTGCACCCAGTGAGTGCCCAATCAGTCGAAAGGGCCCCTGGATATGGGTTTGAATAAAACGAGCGATCAAATCGACGTATTCGCTGACATTCTCTGGACGCAGCCCACGTGAAAACCCATGGCCTGGTAAATCAGGAGCAAGCACCCGATAATGGGGACTCAGCGCTGCCAATACCGGCATATAGAGCTGGGCGTCGGCACCATTGCCGTGTAATAAAAGCAGGGGTTCTCCCTGGCCAAATTCAAGATAGTGCAGGCTTTTTGTGCCGGGATCAAGACGGTATTCTGGCATCTGGATATCCTTGTAAGTGCTTCCACTGGAGTTTAGCAAATGGCCCCCGAGATCAGAAGGGGTTTTCTACAGCGATTGCGCAAAAGTGGATTCGTCTTCAGCCTTAAAACTAAGTTACACTATAAAATATGTCAAATTGGCCTGAGTTGATTATCCCTTCACCCGATCAGCGCACTGCAGAGCTTGCAGAAACGCTGAATACGTCGCCTGTTTTGGCGCAGCTCTTGATCAATCGCCAGATTGAATTAGCAGAAGCGCGCTGGATGCTCGATCCCAACCCCAGCATGGACTGGCCACGACCGGCCTTTTGCGAAGACTTGCAGGCTTTGTTTCACAAGCATCAATCCGCTCGCATTGCTATTTTTGGTGACTATGATGCCGATGGCTTGAGTGGGACTTCTGTACTGAGTGCTTTTTTAACCGGGGCCGGCTTTCAGGTGACCGCCGTGTTGCCGACACGCTCACAAGGCTATGGCCTCAACACCCAGACTCTGACCAGGCTGGCGCAAGATCATAGCTTATTGATCACTGTCGATTGTGGCATTAGCAATGCCGCTGAAATTGCCGAGGCCCAGCAGCTCGGCATGGACGTGATCGTTACCGACCACCATGGCTTGCCCGAAACCTTGCCGACGGCCGCTTTTATCTTGCATCCGGCTGTCTTGCAAATCCCTGAATTAGACAATTTATCAGGTGCTGGCATGGCCTATTGGCTGACGATTCTTTTGGCACCGGCCTTCCCGGATGCACCTTCCCCCGAAAGTTTGTTGGATCTGGCCGTCATAGGCACCCTGGCTGATATGACACCCTTGCGTGGACTTAATTTTGGTCTGGCCAAGTGCGGACTCAATGCCATGCGCAAGACCCAACGCCCGGGCCTGATCGCCCTGGCCGAACTTAAAAATGTGGATTTAGCGAGTCTGACTGAAGACGATTTGACCTTTCGCATGATTCCAATGCTGAATGCTGCCGGGCGGATTGACTCACCCCAGCCAGCGCTGGATCTTTTATTGGCAGACTCAGCAGTGACAGCGCAGCATTTGGCCTTAAAACTGCAGGACATGAATACTTTGCGCCAGGAATATTGCAAAGATGTTTTAGAAGACGCCTTACAAATACTGAGTGATCATCCCCCTGAAGATGTGATTGTACTGGCCGATGCCAAGTGGCCCCATGGTGTCCTGGGCATCACCTGCTCACAGCTGGTGGAGCGCTTTCATAAACCCGTGGCTTTGCTGGCTATCGAAGGGGATCTGGCTAAAGCCTCGATCCGTTCACCCAAGGGCTACCACGTGCTACAAGCTTTGCAAGCTTGCGATAGTTTACTGCTGCGTTATGGCGGTCACGAAATGGCTGGCGGTTTAACGGTACGCACCCAGGATATCCCCGCTTTTAGTCAGGCTTTTGCCGAGGCTTGTGTGGCTCAGCAATCAAATTTTCAGCCCAGTTTGCGGGTTGAAATGGAAGTTAATCCGCAGCAACTTGATTTGCAGGTCTGGGAAAGCATGCGTCAATTGGCGCCCTTTGGCATGGGCAATCCGGCCCCCTTGTTTTTGTCACTTAATGTTGGGATCAAGGATCTGCACCCAGACCGCAAATCGGGGACCCATCTTTTTGGGCAGCTCTCGAATCGCACCCGTCTCAAAGGCTGGCAAATGTGGGACGATCAGCTCACACAGCAAAGCGCTTTTGACCTGATTTACCAGCTTGAGCAGCAAAGCTGGAAAGGGCGCACCAATTTGGAATTGACCCTCAAAAAAATTCGGCCCCATCAACAACAATCTCAAAGCCGTCCCCGTTCCAAAGCGGACACGGTCACCGTTCCTTTGCCTAAGAGTGGAGCAAAAACAAAGCCGGACCCAAATCTGAGCTCAAAACGAACTCAGGATAAGCCTGTCAGCAGCCTGCCTGAATTGTGCTGTCGAGGCCCCGCTCAGTGGCTGGATTATCGCCAGCGTGCCCGGATTGATTTTGAGCATGCGGTGGCCTATTCGCCGACTTTGATTCAACAGCTGGACGCACGCGGCAGCCACTGGCAGACTCTCTTGCTAGATCAACCGCTCTCTGCGGCCGAACTAGCACTTTTTAACACGATTTTCGCCCAGATCGTGCTGCTGCCTTTGCGGCCCCTGGAGCCTCTGCCTGATTTTGCTTTTTTGGCTCAGTGGCTACAGCGCATGCAGAACGAAGATTTACAGATTAGAGGGCTTGAAGATTTGCAAAAGTATAGCGATTTGTCAGCTCAGCAGGCAGAAATTTCGCTTAGAAGCTTGTGTGAACTGGGTTTGTTAGCGTACGATCAGGATCGTTATAGAGTACAATATAAGAACCAGCCGTATGATTTGAGAAATAGTCCTTTTTACCAGTCAGCTTTAGAGAACTGGGAGCAACAGGCCCAGCTGGCGTTAAACTGGCAGTCCCTTTCATTCGAACGGTTGAAATCTTGCTTAATCTCGCAAAAAGGACCGTCATGAATACAGAACGTCTCACTTCAGAAGAACTTGCCCGGCGTATTGATACGCAGATTCGTGACGTGCCTGACTTCCCCAAACCGGGGATTCTCTTTAAAGATATTACCCCTCTGCTGCAAGATGCAGGGACTCTCAAAATGCTAAGCGAACAAATGTCGCTGCTCTATCAAGATCAACAAATTGACTATATTGCAGGGATTGAGTCACGAGGCTTTATTTTGGGCATGCCAATGGCTTATTTACTCAATGCGGGTTTTATTCCGATTCGCAAAGCTGGTAAATTGCCCGCAGCCACCTATCGAGTCGAATATGAACTGGAATACGGCAGCGATGTATTGGAAGTCCACCAGGACGCGATTGCACCGGGCAAACGGGTCTTGATTGTCGATGACTTACTGGCCACCGGTGGTACTGCTGCGGCAGCCGTTTCACTTTTAGGGCAAACTGGCGCAGAGCTGGTCGGCGCTTTATTTGCGATTGAATTAGCCTTTTTAAATGGACGGGAGAAGCTTGGATCTTGCAAGACGCACAGCCTGATAAAATATTAGACTCTCGGGTTTGTACCAACCCGGATGACGATCTCGAATCGCAGTACCCGTCCTATGTAACCAGCTTAATGAAGCATCTTCAAGAGAAGATGGCCTATGCCACCCCAGAAGATCTTTCCTTTGCGCGCAAGGCCTTTTTTACGGCCTATGAGCTGCACAGCAAACAGCAGCGCAAGTCTGGCGAGCCTTATATCATTCACCCCTATGAAGTCTCGCTGATATTGACAGAGCTCAATGCTAGTGGCGAAATGATTGCCGCTGGATTTTTGCATGATATTCTCGAAGACACTGATTTTACCAGTGAGCAGATGATCGATGCTTTTGGCGAAGTGGTCTATAGTCTGGTTGATGGTGTGACCAAACTCAGTAAATTCTCCTTTTCGTCGAAAGAAGAACGCCAGGCAGAAAACTTCCGTCGGATGTTTATGGCAATGGCCAAAGACATTCGCGTCGTGATCATTAAGCTGGCTGATCGTCTGCACAATATGCGCACTCTCGATCATATGCAAGAAGACAAGCAGCGCAAAATTGCTCAGGAAACCCTCGATATCTTTGCACCATTGGCCCACCGTCTGGGTATTGGCCGTCTCAAATGGGAGCTAGAAGATCTTTGCCTGCGTTATTTGCACCCGGACTATTATTGGGAGATTGCCCGCAATGTCTCGCAAAAACGCCAGGAGCGTGAGCAGACCGTCACCAATACTATTGAACTATTGCGTGAATCCCTGGTCGAGATGGGCAATAATTTTTACGTTGGTGAAGAAAACCCCGAGGAAGCCCGCAAAAAAGGCAAACAGATTCAGATCCAGGGCCGTGCCAAGAATTTTTATAGTATCTACAATAAAATTGCCAATAAACAAAAAGACTTTAAAGACATCTATGATTATTTTGGTATTCGGGTCTTAGCGCCTTCAGAAACCGATTGCTACACTGTCCTGGGCATCGTACATGCGATCTGGAAGCCGATCCCCGGTCGCTTTAAAGACTATATCGCCATGCCCAAGCAGAATATGTACCAGTCATTGCACACCACGGTCATGAGCGAAAGCGGCATGCCGATGGAAATCCAAATTCGCACTTATGAAATGGATCAGGTCTCAGAATACGGCATCGCTGCTCATTGGAAGTACAAGCAGGGTGGCGGCAAGTTGACCAAAACTGACTTGCAATTGACCTGGTTGCGTCAATTATTAGATTGGCAAAGCGATCTCAAAGATGCTGAAGAATTTATGGACAATATCAAAGAAGACCTCTTTGAAGACGATGTCTATGTTTTCACGCCTCAGGGTGATGTGCATGTTTTACCTCAGGGAGCAACAGCGATCGATTTTGCTTATCGGATCCATACCCAGGTTGGCAATCGCTGTATTGGTGCCAAAATGAATGGGCGTATTATTTCGCTGCCGACCCCGCTTGAAAATGGGGCGCAGGTTGAAATTTTGACCAATAAAAACTCACAGCCCAGCCTGGACTGGATCAACTTTGTCATCACCAACCAGGCCAAAAACAATATCCGCAAATGGTTCAAAAAAGACCAGCGTGATGACAATATCAAACGTGGCCGTGAATTATTGGAATCAGAGTTTGGCAAAGAGGGCTTAGAGCAATATCTCAAGTCAAAAACGATGTTGGATCTGGCCCAAAAATTTAATCGCAATTCAGTCGAAGATCTGATTGCAACTGTTGGCTACGGTGAGGTTACGCCTCGCCAATTAATGAACCGCATCAAAACCGGGCCATTGAACCCTGATGTGCTAGATGCCAAGTTGATTGGGCAGACCGTGCCTGTGGGTCGCCTGCGCAAAGATCTGGACAAAGAAAAGGGACTCTTAATTGGGGGAGAAGCCGGTATTATGGCCTTTTTCCCTGAATGCTGTACGCCGGTTCCTGGTGAGCCTGTGATTGGTGTTGTCACCCGTACCAAGGGTGTTGCAGTGCACTCCAAAGAATGCAATAACCTCAATCAGGTCAATGCGCGGCGTTTTATTCCGGCCTCCTGGGGCACGATGGAAAAAAGCGTCTATCCCGTTGAACTTGAAATTTACACGATCGATCGCCGGGGGCTGCTTAAAGATATCGTGGCCCGTTTGAGCGATAATAAAATCAATATTCTGGCTGCCAATATCGAAACCCACCACGACAAAACAGCGACCCTGGAGCTGGTGGTTGAGGTCAATAATATTGAGCAATTGCGTAGTATCATGCAGAAAATCCGCCAGATGTCAGACGTACTCAACGTTAATCGGGTTGTGAAAAAGACCAAAAAGATAAAAAAATTGACGGGCCAATAGGTTTTCGGACCTTTCTAGAGCCCTTCTTTGATCTAAATCACAGATCAAGTGTGCGCCCACTCCTGACGGGGTCTTTAAATTATGTTAAATTAAAGACATGGAATACAACTTGACAAAACGTCAAGAAAAATATTAAGGAGTTCCAGAAAATGAAAAAAGTAAGCCAACGTATCGTGATGATCTGTTTTGCCAGTGCTGTTTCTCTGAGTACCGTCGCTTGTGGTGATTTAAGCACCCTTGTTAACAATCCTGCGGTTCAGTCTTCAATTCAACAGGTTCTGGATCTGTTTTTAACCCGCGAAGTCGATGGCCAGGAGCAGCAAGTCAGTGCTCAAGATATTCAGGCAGTGCGTGTCAACGGCTCACCGATTGATTATCAGTTACAGGCCAATGGGCAATTACATATTGCCGACTTACCGGCTGATGCTAATCAATTAGAAGTACAATACGCAGATTCCGATCAGGCGGTGATGATGCCGATTGAACGTCCTGAAGGCATCAAAGGGCGGATCATCATGCGTGGAATGACCCAAATGAAGCGAGAGCAAGGTCAACTGCAGCTAGAAGCCCATACAGCAGGTTTCGATCAGGATCAGGATGGTAACCTCGATACCGAACGCCCACAGTTTGTACACGAAGGGCAAACGGTTTCGATCCATGATCCCAAACAGATGCAGGTTCGGCGCTTTATGCGTGCCCATCGTGGTTTTGATTTCAAACAAGCACCGGCTGAGATTTTAATGCGAGATCGATTCTTTTTACCTCGCCCGATGAGACCTTGCGGTCCTCCTGGAGGGCCAGCACCTGAAGCAGCTCAGCCTCAGCCGCCAGCCAATGGTTTTGAGCTGATGCAAGCTGATAACCAGGTTCAAGGAACGCCATCTCAGGCTCGCCCGCTGCCTGCTCGCCCTTGTGGAATTAATGGCCCCCGTCCTCCGTTGCCGCCACAAAATGGAGAACAGGTACCCCCCCAGGGAGCGCCAGCGGATAATCCTCCCCCGGCCCCTTCACCTGAGCCTGTTGCTCAATAGCTAAGTCTTGTTTTAACTGAAAACCCCTCTATAAAGAGGGGCTTTACTGGTTTTTGAGGTAATTGTCGAAGCTTTTCATAAAAGCCTGGGCGTGTTTATGAGTTCGTTGCAGGGTTTCGATCTCAAACTGATCAAAATTTTCTTCTAAGGTCCGCATTTGGTGCAAGAGTGCGCCAGGCACACCCTTCATCAGGTTTTCACGATAATGTGGGTTCTTGTGCTTTTGGATCACCTTGCCGAGCTCACGGGTCGTCATATTGACGACATTTTTGTACTCGTTTTCATGTACCGGAAAGCGTTTCTCAAGAATGTTTTTACGCGCATCTTGATTGAGTTGGGCAATCATCATCATTTTGGTAGTGCCCAGGGGCTCAAAGTCTTTGATCTCTTCATTAGACATATAGGCAATGCGTTTCAAGCGGGTTAGGTAAGAATATTCCATCTCATTAAAATAATTGATCGAATAATCCTTAAAGCTACGATAGCCCAGGGCATAATAGAGCTTTTTTTCTTCGAGGTAGCGCAGATAAAAAGCTACCAGCGTGTTTTTTTTGACCAGATCAGAAGTCATCGAGCGAATTTCGAACGAGAGACCGAGGGCGTCCCGCTGTTTGTTTTCTAAAAACTGACCAAAGAGCGTTTTGGCTTGCTCGGGGATCTGCAGTCGCTGCAGAGTGGGTAAAGCCTGAGCGATCAGATGGCGATGCCGATCGAGAATATCGGGAATGCGCTTTTTGACTTCACGATAAGTGTACAGTTTGAGCGGGCGCTCGGGCATGGCCAGAGAACCCGGGTCAATAAAAGACAATTGGCTGGACAGCTGGATGGTTTCATCAGGATCTAAGGGTTTAATTGGAATGGGTTCTGCGCTCATAGGCCTATTTTAACAAAAATGAAGGGTAAAAAGAAGAACAGGTTAAATTTTGAGTTTAAAATAGACTGAATTTAAACTTAAAACACTGACAAAACCACAAAAAATTCTCCGTTCTGGATGATTAAATTCCCTAAAATCAGTTACAATCATCATAAAAGACTGTTGCCTTAGGACAAAACTATGATAAAGCGTTCTCTTACTTTGTTAGTGATTTCCAGCCTGATCACACTCACAGCTTGTAGCGGTGCCAAAGAGCCACCTCCGGTTCCGACTGGAATTGGTGGGCCGGGGGGCACGGCGATTCAGCCATTGGATCCCTTAGGATTTGACCCAAACGCTGGTTTTGATCCCAATGCTTTTGACCCGAATGCGGGTTTTGATCCCAACGCCGGTGTTGACCCCAATCAGGGCTTCCCGATTGACCCCAGCACTGGCCAGGCAATTGATCCCAATACGGGCCTTCCTGTTGACCCCAATACCGGCTTGCCTCTCGATGCCGGAGTTGATGCCGGCATCGCTGTGGGTGAGCCTGTTCCTGGGGACTCTACTTTTAATCCGACGGATACGGGCCTGCCGTCTGGTGGTGAGCCTTTGCCCGATGGAATTGTAGCCGGGCCTCCGGTTGCTGATGGGGGGACCTCTTCAACTCCACCGCCGAGTGATCCATTTGCCGGCATTCCAGATTTAGCTCCGACAGGCCCTGGTGATACCACCGAGCAGTTTGGTAACAAACAACTGGGCTTTGTGGCCACACCGGTGATGCAAAATGTCAGCGGCCTGGCTGTCAGTGGTGGGCAAGTCTATTTTACCCATTATAAAAAAGGTAGTCTGATCACCTTTAACAAACGCCAGGTTCGTAGCTTTAATCTCAGCAATGGTGAAAACAAAGATATTACGATCTTTGACCATTTTCGCGATGCCGATCCCCCAACCCCGCTCTTAAGTGGTGTCACGGTTGTTAGCGGCGAAGTCTGGAGTAGCTTAAATGTCCCTGATTCAGAAGGCTATAATCTCTATCGCCATGATACGGCGGGTAAAATCGTACAGCGCTACAAAGTCGGCGGATCAGACGTTGCGATTAGTGATATCGCTGGCGGAGGGGGCTTTGTCTATCTGATTTCAGCGACGACCCAATCTGTGATTCAGTTTAATATCAGTTCCCCTGAAAACAGTAAAATTTTATTTTCTGGGGATATCAGTTTGGATCCTGTCGGTATTGCTGCCGATAGCAGTGGCAATGCCTATGTTAGCGATCGCAGCACCAATAAAGTGATCAAATTTTCTTCCAGTGGCAGCCGAGCACTTGAGTTTGATGGCGAAGGTATCGGCGGCAAAGGAGAGGCTTTTTCTGGGCTTGGCGATCTGGCTGTGGACTCCCGCAATGGGGATATTTATGTGGCTTCCGGTGCAGGGCCAGCAACAGCGATTTATCGCTTCAAGTCTAGTGGGGCTTATGTACATCGCTTCTCCAGCTCAGATATTACCAGTCCCGGTCAAATCGCAGTTGGTTCCAATGGGCATGTCTATGTGATGGAAATGATTCAGGGTACAGCGGTGGCCTTTGACGCCGGTAAATAAGCTGTTTTAGGCCTGGACTCGATCTCTCGTTTGGCACTGGTTTTAATGGTTTTTTGTTAGCTCTGATGCTGCTCAAGGGTCAATGCTTTGTTAAGATAGCTTATCAAGCAATTTTGGCGGAGGATTTGGGCGATGAAATGGGGAGACTTACGACGCAGTTCTAATGTTGAAGATATGCGCGGGAATGGCGGTGGCGGCATGATCCCCTTGCGGGGTGGCCTTGGCCTGGGTGGGTTGGTCGTCGTGGTCGTCGGCAGTCTGATCTTTGGTGTCAATCCGATGACCGTACTCTCGATTCTAAACGGTGGTGGTTCTGAGTCAATACAAACCCGCCAAAGCCAACCCCGATCCGCTCCAGCGAATGATCAGCAAATGCAATTTGTCAGTGCTGTCCTGGGCGACATGGAAGATACCTGGTCTCAGCTTTTACCTCAAACCTATCGCCCGGCCAAACTCGTTTTATTTACCAACTCGGTCAACTCAGCCTGCGGTTATGCTTCGTCTGCCGTTGGGCCTTTTTATTGCCCGGCCAACCAAAAAGTCTATTTAGATCTGGGCTTTTTTGACGAACTTAGCCAACGTTATCAGGCTGCCGGTGATTTTGCCCAGGCCTATGTGATCGCCCATGAAGTCGGGCACCATATTCAAACCTTGAGCGGTATTTCTGAGCAGGTCAGACGCCAACAGCAGGGGCTGAGTAAAGCGGCTTCTAATCAGCTTTCTGTCAAGCAAGAGTTGCAGGCCGATTGTTATGCTGGCTTGTGGGGGCACTATGCCCAGCAGCGTAATTTACTCGAGTTTGGTGATGTTGATGAAGCCTTAAGGGCGGCCAGTCAAATCGGGGATGACGCCATTCAAAAACGTTCTCAGGGCTATGTGGTGCCAGAGAGCTTTACCCACGGGTCTTCGGCCCAGCGCAAACAATGGTTTAATATCGGCCTAAAAAATGGGCGTGTCAGTGATTGTAATACCTTTGCCTCATAAGTAGAACTTTTTTTGCCAAAATTGTTATTTTTTAAAGCTTTCTGGGTATACAAAATATAACGCTAGAGTGACAGTGTTATATCTTATCTAAAGTTGGTGACTTGTATGCCCAGATTAACAGATCCCCCAGCCCCTCTCTTTACTCCAATTGCTACTGACAATACACGGGTTGCACGTCCCCCTTTAATGAGTTTGCCGCCAGAGCAGATTCGCTCTGAGCCAGAAGCACTTTGTTGTGAGCCCGAGACCGAAAGCAATGACCAAACAGAGACTTATGCGAGCCATTCCTCTAGTCCGACAGCGATTGCATTTACGCAACACTCAGGTCCGACCAATAATGCCCAGCGCACATCAGCAATTAGCACCCCTGCGCCTTATGCTGATGCTGGAGTCACAGACGAAATTGCCTATGCTGGCGTGGCCCTGATCAAAGGCCGCGACGAGCGCACAGGCATCGAAATCGAAGCATTTACAGGCTCTGTGCAGGTCGGGGAACAAAATGAGGCCCAGGTCGGCATGGCACGACTGGGTGTTTCGAGTGATGATGGCAGCAATAGTGCCAGCATGGATATCTTTACGGCCCAGATTCATGGTGGAGTCCATAATAAAGATGGCAGTACCGGCATTAATGGCGGAGCCACTGCTGTTGCAATTGGTGTTGAAGGCACTGCTTCTACAGGCGCTTCAGGGGTCACCGGCGGTGTTTCTATTGGTGTTGGCGCTGAGTACAGTGTAGGTGTCCGCGATGCGGATGGAGATGGCTATGGCGAAATTGGCCTACGCGGCACTTTGGAGTTGGGACTGGGTGTAACGATTGGCATACAGATAGAGGACCCCCGGGGCTGGGGCGTTTGGGATTACTTTAAATAAGGACGCTGGCAGGGTTTAATTTGCTTCTGAAGTCAAACTCTGGAAATCAAGCTCAGCTTCGTGCAGAATATTTTCCAGGTGTTTCTCCTGCTTGAGGCATTCGCCGACCCGCTGGTGCAAACGTTCACCAAAAGTCGCCATCACTTCCATGATTTCCATGACCAGCATCGTTGATAAGTCACCTCGTAAGCGCACAAAGCGATAACGTAGATAGATCCGGTTGCGCTGATAATCACAAATCAGCGTTCCCAATGGCAAAAATCGATTAAAGAGACGTAAGACTTCTTGTACCCGTGGCCAGGCTTCTTCGGGGATCGTCAGGGACAAGCTTTGATCTGCGCAAAGCATCCAGGTATATCTGGGGCTCTCGCTACCCAAATGCCATTGCTGCATCCAGCGCAGGCTCAGAGGTGGCAAATGCGGGCGCAATTGTACCAAGACAACGGGAGAAATCCCCTGGGTGCTAATCACTTGTCTGACCGGGAATTCCAAATAATCCAGTGTCACTCGCAAATTTTGCATCAACAAATCTTCATATTGTAGACCTGAGCTGACCCATTTTTGATGGGCTGAGCTTGCTAGTGGTGGTTTTTTTGCGAGCAGACTGCGATTGTCTTCGAGCTCTTGACGCTTTTGACCCAGTAGATGAGAGCGATCAAAGAGGTGCTCTTGCAAGACTTTCAAAAAACGAATGCGAAAGCGCAAGCGCACGATATCAGAGGGGAAGTTAACGTTCTCTTTGGCTAAATGATTGAGTTTGTTGAGCACTTCCTGGCGGTGAATTTCCAGGGCTTGCTCCTGATAAGCCAATTTGATGGCTTCGACTTCGAGCAATTGCCATGAAAAACGATCGAAGCGCTTGCGTTCCTGTTGTTTTGTTTGATTACTTTGATAACGGTGCCAGGCATAAAAAACAGTTCCATGGGTTAAGAGCAGAGTCAATCCAATCAAGAGGCCATTGAGCGCTCCTAATGCATAAGCTGAGGCCATGGTTACGACGCTAATACTCGTCCCTAGCATCACGCTTCTCCAGTGGATATCTGGCGAGGAGCGAGGCCACTGAGCGGCTACGGCAGCCGGTGGTTCCAGTACAGGCAGATTTTTGATTAATTCACGAAAATGTTTGCGCATTTTTTGCTGAGACTCGCTGCTAATCGGCAGGTTTTGTGAGAGGACGTCGATCAGCCAGTCAAAAATCAGGGGCAGCAACTGCTTTAAGGCCTGAATAATATCGAGAGCCAGCAGGCCATCCAGAATCGCTTCTTCGGTCAGCAGCATATACCTAAAAAAGATGCCATCTTCGGAATGCAGCTCTAAGGTGCCCAGAGGTAGCAAAGGATTTAGCAGACCCAGTATTCGCTGTACCTCTTTGACAAAGGGTGCTTCGATACGCAAAGGAAAACGGCTAATAAAATAAAAAACAGATGAGACACTGCCCGGCTCAGCTGTGTTGTTTAAAATATCGTTGGCGCAAAAAATGCGCAAGGAATATTCGGAGTTCAAATGTACGACCAATTGCTCAACCGGGTTCTCAGGGTTAGGAGGCAATTGTTCGGTTTCTAGCTCTGTATAGGTTAATAGTGCGCCCTGAATTTCTCCCAGTGAAGCTGCCAGCATCAAAAGTCTGCCTGTTGTGTGCGTTGTTGAGGCAATTGCGTATCAGACGCCTCTTCAGGCCGGGCTTTGTGTTGCAAAAACTGCCCGGCCATGCTGCCTAGAGAAGCCAGTTGGCTGAGTTTGTCAGGCACGACCAGACTGATGCCTTTGCCGTCAGCCAGTCGGGGTAACATTTCCATGTATTTCAGGGCCAATACCCGCTCTTCGGCCTGCTCGCTATCAAAAGCTCGTAGGAGCTCAACTAAGGATTTGCGCTGGGCTTCTGCCTGAATTAGTTCCGCTTCGGCACGACCGCGAGACTCTATGACGGTAGATTCTTTATGGCCCTCGGCCTCTAAAATACGTGACATTTTAGCGCCTTCGGCTTTCAGGATCGACGAACGCTTGGCACCTTCGGCTTCCAAGATTGAGGCCCGTTTGCGGCGTTCAGCTACCATTTGCGAGCTCATGGCTTCAATGATATCGCGAGCGGGGGTGATCTCTTTGACTTCCACACGGGTGACTTTGATGCCCCAGACGGAGGTCACATCGTCGAGGACAGCCTGCAGTTTTGTATTGACTGTATTGCGAGAGGTCAGGGTTTGATCTAATTCCAGTTCGCCAATCAAATTGCGCAGGGTGGTAATAATCAATTGTTCAATCGCTTCCCGAAAAGAAACGACGCCATAAAAAGCCTTGGCGGAATCGGTAATTCGATAATAGGTGACGGCATTCAGATAGACCGTCACATTGTCCTGAGTGATCATCGCCTGAGGCTCAAAGGTATGAATATGTTCACGTAAATCGGCGGTAAAGACGACCCGATCAAAAACCGGGATCAAAAAATTTATCCCACTATCGAGGGTGCGGCTAAAGCGCCCCAAACGCTCGACAATGGCTTGCTCCGACTGGCGCACGATTCGGATCATTTGGGCCAATAAAATCACGGCTCCGACGCCTAATAAAGCTAAAAAAATCAGCCATCCACCCATTAGAACTCTCCCTCTTGTTTTGCCTGTAAGCTCAAGAAAGGGTCACTGCTGATGGCACTTTCGGCTACCACTTCCAGACAATTATTCTGAATCTTTGTGATCATCACGGTTTCACCTACTGCGATCACATCATAGGCGATCGCGTTCCAGACCTCGCCGTGGATTTTTACTTTCCCCCGTTGGTCTGGCGCCAGGCTTTCGAGTACCTGCCCGCTTTGGCCGACAAAACCATCTGTGCTCAAGCCGATGCTCTCAGGCTGAATCCAGTTTTTAAGTAAGGGGCGTAAAAAGAAGACCGCTGCCAGGGCACTGACACCGCAGCCTGCTATTTGCCAGGCCAGGCCCAGGCCCAGGAAGGTACAAATCAGCGCTACAAGGGCACCGAATGACAGCATCAAAGCCGTCATCTCTCCGGTGATGGTTTCGATTAGTAAGAGCCCAAGCGCTGCACATAGCCAAATCCAAAGCATGGCTTCTCCCCGGTAAGCAGAAAGCAGACAGATGCCCATAATTTCTGCACTTTGGCAGATTATAGCATGGACGAGGCATTGAAGTCACAGGCAAAAAGCTTTATACTTAGGATCAAACAAAAAGATTTATTCTATTCGACTCAAAAGGTTTGGAGTACAGGGCTTTGCAAGCGCTGATGATCATTAAATGATGATTAAAACTGGGCAAATGATCGTTGATAACCACAAGATCCGCCTGGCATCGCTCGATAGACTATATATAGACTCGATGGATTTATCTGGAGGAACCATTTTATGGGCGCTTTAAGACCCCTCAACGAAATTATGCAACCACAGCAGTATCAACAGCCTGTTCAACAACAGCCTGTTCAGCAGGCTCCCCAGCAGCCGGCTCAGCAAATGCCTGTGCAGCAAGTCCCTCAGCAACAACAAGCTGCGGGCAATACCTATACCATGCCTTTGCAGACCGAAGCCCAATTGGCTCAGATGCAAAACAATGGCCGGGTTGAAATTGTCGTTCAGGATGCCTCTCAAGGCTATCAGGTGATTTCCAGTGATCAACTCAATATTGCCGCCATCGAGCGTCAAAATGCCCAACTCGGCCAGGAACTGCGTTTGTTTGACACCAATAACGATGGCTGGTTAGTTGAAGCTGAGCTTAAATCGACGGCTGTCGGTCAGGCACCCGCCGCGCAAAATAGCCTGGCTGAAGATCTCGCGATTGGTGCCATCGGCGGTGCGATTTCAGGTGGCGTGGTTTCAAAAATCCCGCTTTTGAAAAAAATCCCGGCTGCGATTGGTTCAAAACTTGGCATTTCTGGTACTTTAGCTGGAATAGCAACCGGTGCTGTGATTGGTTTGGCTGGATCCTGGATCAGTCGTAGTGGCAATAGCTCAGCGCCCCAGCAGGCAGCAGGCCCAGCAGGCTATCGTCCGGAGACCCAATGGCAAAATCAACGACTGGTGAAAACCGTTCTATAAGACCCGTTTGATCGTTAACAAATGATTAAACTTAAAGAAATCTTTGCTCATGTCCACAAGATCGCACAGAGATCGACCGATAGTTATATTATAGATTCGATGGATTGTACTGGAGGAAACGTATTATGGGTGGATTAAGACCCCTGAATGAAATTATGCCCCCGCAGCAGTATCAGCAGCAACAGCAACCGGTTCAGCAGGTGCCGCAGCAACAATATCAGCAACAGGTGCCTCAACAGCAGTACCAACAGCAAGCTACAAATAACGCGCAAACCTCTACGCTTCAAAGTACAGCCCAGTTGGATTCTATGCGTAACAATGGTCGTGTTGAAATTGTCGTTCAAGACGCCAACCAGGGTTACCAGGTTATTTCCACGGATCAATTGAATATTGCCGCCATTGAAATTCAAAACGCCCAACTCGGTCAAGAACTGCGTCTGTTTGACGCCAATAACGATGGCTGGATTGTGGAAGCAGAACTCAAAGCTTCGACTGTTGGTCAGCCCGTTAGCGCAGGCGGCGAAAAAGTCAGCACCTTTGAGCACGTTGCTTCTTCGACACTCGGCGGCGGTTTGTTTGGTTCTGCTGTCGGTGGTTTGGCTAGCAAAGCCGGTCTCAATATTGGCAGCAAATTTGGTGTCAAAGGCTGGGTCGCTGGTGTTGCTCTCGGTGCAGCCGTTGGTTTGGTCGGTGGCTATATGACCCGTGACAAAGGCGGCGCTGCTGCAAGCCAACAAAATTATACGGATGCCTATGGCTACCGTAACGAAACTCAATGGCAGAATCAACGCCTGATTAAAACCATCCTGTAATCGGTTCAAATAAATTTTAATGCCAGGTCATCAGACCTGGCATTTTCATTTTTTGTCTCTATTCTGAACACTGCGCTGAGTGGTGAGCTGGACTTTGCCGAGAATAAAGTTTGATCATGCGCCGATCAAGCGAAGTTAATGTTACTCTGTGATTAGATTTAGTGATGGGGAGACCAAGATGAATTCGGCGCAAATACTGGTGGTTGATAATGATCCCGCCGCAGCAGATCAGATCCGCTCGATTTTAACAGCAGAGGGGCATCCCGCTCATATTTTGCATGATGGTTCAACGGTTTTGGAACTTTTGAAAAAGCGCAGCGTAGAGCCACAGATGATTTTGTTGGGCGTAGAATTGCCCGGCCAATCTGGTTTTGAAATTTGTGAAAGCTTGCAAGAAGACTCTGAACTGGCCTTGATCCCAGTGGTGATGCTGACTGCCAGCTCACAGGCCGAAAGCCGCTTACAGGCTTTTCAGCTGGGAGCTGTCGGCTTCCTGACCAAGCCGATTGTGGCTGAGCTCTTATTGGATCAGGTCTCCAAAGCTCTTGAAGTTCGCCGGCAGTGGGAAAGCCGTTTTGATTCTGCTCAAAAAGCAACGACTTTGCCCATAAAAGCTGATATCCAGGAGCCGACACCTCTGCCTCAGTTCGCTGGTGCTGAGCCGAGTAGCCAGGCTTTGAGTCTGGCTACAGATGAGCCCTCTTTGCCCGGATTTCCGCAAGCAGAGGGTCGTCAGGTCTCTTTCTCAGATTTTATCCGCTTATTGTCGAGTCATTTGGATAAAGAAATTCCTGCAACGACCACGCCCCATAATCTCTATGAAATGGCCGCTGCTCATGGGATTAATGAGCGGCATTTAGCGGGAACCCTCTCACGTTATACGGGCCTACCACTGATGGCAGATATTCCCTCTGAGCAAATTCGACTGGGCGTTTTGCCGGTTCCCTTTTGCCGCAAGTACAGTGTCGTCCCTTTTCAGACTGCTGATCAGGAATTGGGCTTTGCTATGACCCATCCGTTTACGATGGAAGTTGAAGATGCCCTGATGGCTCACCGCCAGGCTCCGCGTTTTATTGTCGCTCCTGAAGTGATTCAGCGTTTATTTACCGATCAACAAGCTCCTGACACCAAGGCCAAAATCAAAGCCAAAACAGGCAAAATGGACGCTGTTGATGACATTGTTGATGAGCTACATACCCAATACCAACCTGCAGCTCCCAAAGCAGCAGAGGTTGAAGAGTTAGAGCTCGATGATTACGCTTCGGCTCCAATGATTCGGCTGGTCAATCGCTTAATTATTGAGGCCTATCAATTGCATGCCTCCGATATTCATATCGAGGCCTGGGAAGACGCTGTTGCGGTGCGCTATCGCGTCGACGGTATTTTGCGAGACTACCACATGTTAAAGCCCTTGCAATTGATTCAGCCTCTGTCTGCCCGCATAAAGATTATGTCCAATCTCAATATTGCTGAACGGCGTTTGCCACAGGATGGCCGAATTGTTTTTAGCAAACACAATCGTCAGAATTTGGACTTTGATCTGCGGGTCGCGATTGCGCCGATGAATTATGGCGAAAAAATCGTGATGCGTTTGATCGATAAGCAAAAAAGCATGTTGCCTTTAGAAGACCTGGGTTTTTCTAAGCGTAATCTAGAGCTTTATCGGACTTTGATTCAAAGCCCTTATGGCATGGTTTTACACGTGGGTCCAACCGGATCAGGTAAGTCGATGACCCTTTACTCGGCTCTGAATGAAATTAATAGCCCGGACATCAATATCCAAACCGCTGAAGATCCGATTGAGTACACTTTGCCTCGTATTAATCAACTGCAGGTGAATGCGGATAACGGTCAGACCTTTGCCCGGGCCCTACGCGCCTATTTACGCCAGGATCCTGATGTGTTGCTCGTGGGGGAAATTCGCGATCAAGAAACGGCACATACGGCAATTGAAGCAGCACTGACGGGGCATTTGCTCTTATCGACCATGCATACCAATGATGCAGCTTCTACTTTGACGCGCTTTATTGAAATGGGGATCGCGCCGTTTATGATCAGCCCGTCGGTGATTATGATTTGTGCACAGCGTCTGGTGCGGCGTTTGTGCCGTCACTGCCGCGAGCCCTATACGCCCAACCCGAGCGAAAAACAGCAATTGGGGCTCACGGGTAGCCAGGCAGTACTTCTGTATCAGCCCGGTGGCTGTGAGCAGTGTAATGGTACGGGTTTCAAAGGGCGTGTGGGGGTCCATGAGCTATTGATACCCACTGAGCGAATCCGTGCCGCCTTGTCGCAACCGGGGATGACAGCAGATCAACTTAAGCAAATTGCCGTGCAAGAGGGCATGGTGACTCTCTATTGGGATGCGATGGATAAAGTCCAGCAGGGAATGACTTCTTTAAATGAAGCGCTCTCTCATGTTAAGCCTGATGAGTTTGATAGCAAGCCGAAGCCCGCCAACTAGCAGCGTCTAACAAAGCCTTGATTTACTATGCCCAAATGAGTTCTAAAGATACTCTTTGACTTTGCCGTGGCAGATCGAATGCATTTCATAGAGCGAATGACTGTTTTCGCGATCACTGTCATAGACCATCACGACTCGACGCACTTCGGCAAGGCTGGTCATACCCTGAATCACTTTGTAGATCCCGTCTTCGGTCATTGAGGCCAGATGGGCCTGCGCGCGCGCAAGTTTTCTGACTGAGGCTGCCGTTTCCCCTTTTAATAAGGCCTGTCGGATCGGTTCGTTGATCACCAGGCTTTCATGCAGGGCTGTCATGCCCAGATAGCCACTTTGCTCACACTCGGAGCAGCCCACGGGCTTATAAAACTGCAGAGCAGAACGATCGACTGTATTCACAGCCAGAGGAGACAATTCGTCTTCGTCGGGGGTATAGGTGATTTTACAGTTTTCACAGAGTTTACGCACCAGTTTTTGAGCCAGCAAGGTCAGCGAAACTGGAGTTGCTAGCAAAGATCGGGCGTCCATTTCCATCAATTGAAATAAAATCGAGGCGGTATCGCCAGCGGCCAGAGAGGTAAATACTTTTTTACCTACCAGGGCTGCTTTGTTGAGACGCTGTGCGACCGTGGCGTTGAGAATTTTAGAGACCATTAAGACGTCTGAGTCGTAGTCAGTCATGGCTTCGATCAGAGACTCAAAGCTATCAGAGCCATCTTTTTGAAATTGCCGTTGCAAAATGCCGGGCAAATTGTGTTCAACGGTGTGCTCTAAGCTTAAGATCGAATGATGGGTATTGGTCAAGGCTGATAAAAAGGTATAGAGTAAGGTGGATTTGCCCGCTCGGATCGGACTGCCCACAATCATGATTCCCCCCGCGCGCTTCAGCATATTATGGCAGCGCTGTAAGCTTAAGGGCGACATGCCCAGGTTGTCCATGTTCAGCAGATCTTCACCGGGGTGCAAAATATGCACCACCAGGTTTTCACCCCAGACACCTTGAAAAAATGAAATAGAAAGCTCGATGCGCTGGTTATTGATATTGACCGAAATATGCTCTTCCCAGTAGCGATCCCATTTAACTCGAAAAGGTGCTTTGACGCTTTTAATCAACGATTCTCCCAGGCGCTGGGGCAGATCAGTGCGGTGAAACAATAAGCCGTCTTTGCGGAAGCGCACGCGCAAATAGTTTTCATGGCTTTCGATATGCAAAGCGCTGGCACCTTCTTCTACGGCTGAGCGAATCAAAAACTGAGCAATCGGTAAGATTTTTTCTTCGCTGAGATTGCTCTGATGTGTCAGGGCCTGTAAATCAGCGTCCAATTGCAAAGTTGTTTTGGAGGGGTCTTGTACTTTGTCATACAAGCCGCTGATGGTTTTCATGATTTCAGTCGAGGTTGAGATTGAGGGCATGATCCGGCATTTAAAGTGATCGATCAATTGCTGTAGGACTTCGCCATTGAGGGGATCTGACATCACGACGACCAGTTGGTTGTCATAGCGATGGATGGGTAAATACTCCCCCGCTCGTAAGACTTCCTGATCGAGGCCTTCTAAGAGACTGCGATCGACCAATTCTGGTGAAGGCACAATCCGGGGGAGATCCAATTGCAGACTCAGAGCTTCAGCTAGCTGGTTTTCGGTAATGGCTTTGCTACGAATCAAAAGCGTGCCAAAGCGCATACTGGTCAGTCGTTGCTGCTCTAAGACATGAGCGAGTTGCCCCTGGGTGATCACGCCCATATTTAAGAGCATTTCTCCCAGAGAGATACTTTTGTGGTGCTTGCGCAAAAAACGCTGCATTTCTTGTTTGGAGATCAGTCGCAGATCGACACAGACTTTACCAAGGGGTTTATACGATTCCAGGTTTTTTTGGTGCTTGAGGGCTTTGTTGAGGCCATCAGGGGTCAGTAAGCCTTCACGGATCAGTAAGTCGCCCAGGCGATTGTGCTTGGTCGAAGTGGATGCGGGCGGGGCCGGATTATTGTTTGTCATGAGTGATGTTTCGCCAACGGATAGAATGTAACCCATCATACCACGATCTGTTTTGAGGCTTCTCGAGATTCCAACAGCCTGGACTGTGCTCTGAGTGTCTTATGGATGTTGTCAGAAAGTTAACAAAAGTTCACTTTTTTTCGATTATTAATGCTACGTTAAATAAGCAAACAGACACACGACACGTTCCATTGGATTTGGCCCTTAGATTTGACCTGTTGGTTTGGATATTTAAGTAAATACGCAGAGGAGTCGTGTCGTGAAAAATCGTTTGTTTGCTCGTGCTTTAGGGTCCTGGTTACTTGTTGTCTGTCTGATGGTGGCCTGTACGGCCCCGCCCAATACGACTCCTGTTGGCACATTCCAGATTCAGGCCAAACCTCAGACGCCGCCAGGGCAGGTCAAACATAAGAAAAAGCTGCCACAATCTGTCTATGCTACGATCGGTGATCCGACCCAAGTAACCCCAAACGGGGACGTCAGGATCTTAGACTTCCCCAATAGTACGGGCTGCAGTGGCTGTAACCCTGGCACTTACCATAGCTACAAGGACCATGTCAGCGGGCCCGCGATCCCGCATTCTGCCAGCGTCAATCTATCCAGTCCCAATCTCTCTTTTACCCATTATATTTCCTTTAGCTATGGTCTGGATGCCAATGGCG
>JBBKWI010000231.1:0-6290 GCA_037968875.1 Candidatus Sericytochromatia bacterium
AGCAATGAGCTCTGCATTTTATGGCTACAATGCTTACGTTGGATCGCTATTTCGAACCTCATGAATGCGTGCTAAAATATCGTCTTTTTCTTGCCAGAGCGTATTGACCCAATCTTGAATGCGCTTGCGGTAGACTTCGTCTTCAAGATAATTGTATCCGGCCACGTTTTCTGGCACAGGTAAGGCACGCACATGGGCCACGATTCTCGGAATCTTGCCACTGAGTAATCCCCAAAACAGACGGTCTGGGGTGTTTTCGGGGTAACACAGGGTGACATCAATGACTTGATCCATGGTGTCTCCCATGACCGAGAGAGCGAGGGCTGCGCCTCCGGCTTTGGGCCGAAGCAAAAAACGGTAAGGTGAGTTTTGCTTGTGGTGCTTGTCTTCACGAAAGCGAGTGCCTTCTAAAAAGTTAATCACAGATACCGGATAATCTTTAAATTTTCGGCAAGATTTGACCGTTGTTTCGATATCTTTGCCTCGATTTTCGGGGTGTTTTTCTAAATACGCTTGTGAATACCGTTTCATAAAGGGCATGTCCATGGCCCACCAGACCACTCCCAGCATGGGGACCCAGATCAATTCACGTTTGATAAAAAACTTTAAAAATGGAATCCGGCCTTTGAGAACATGTTGCAAGACAAAGATGTCGGTCCAGGAATAGTGGTTGCTGACGACAAAATACGATTTTTGCAGGTCCAAATGCTCTGTGCCTGTGATTTCCCAACGGGTTTTTTGCGAGAGCCACATAATCCCACTATTGATATAACACCAGCTTTGGGCGCAGTTCATCATGAATGTAGACAGATGAATCTGAAGGGAGCGATTAAAGAGCAGGGGCTTGATTACAATTAGCGGGATAAATACCAGAAACCAAAAGAGTGTATTTAACACGATCAGGGAGCCAGAAACCAAACCCAAGAGTGGAGCCGGAAGACAATGTAGCATGGAGAAACCCTTCTAATCTCACTACCTTTACAGGTAATACGCTTCGTGATCTGGCTTGAAACACAGGACCATCGAATCGGTTTATATTGGCATAATCACACGACATATAAGGCTTTGGCAAGTTCATTCGGGGGTTAGGGCCTTCAAACTGAGTCTTACGCCGTTCGCTTGAATCGAGCCATACAGAACGCGACCTCTTAAGTGGCTGAATGATACTGTTTTAGAACCTTTCAGCAATTTCAGCTGGTTTTCATACGCTCTGAATGCTGCTCATGATTCACTATGAGATTGAAATTTATAAGCGGGGTAAAATAGAGTAGATAACGGGCAAGACATCAGCGCCAAGCTTTTTGGCTCTTTCTGGTGACCAGCCCTTCAGAAGGTCAGGGGTATTCAGATCATCTTTAAAGGGTTGTTCAATCGTCAGTGCCAAACATTTAAAATGCTCGGCCACGTAGTTACTGGCAACGGTCAGATTGGCCTGACCCGGTTCGTCCGGGGGATAACCATGCGTATCCTGAAAATCAGGCGTGATTTCTGTGTATTTGTGGATAAATAATTTTTCCAGTTCGGCCATTTTTTCGGTATACGAAGGCACACCCTCACTGGTGGCCGCAAAATTATAAGGAATGGCTTCATCACCGTGAATATCCAGAAACATATCCACACCGGTTTCGATCATCTTCTGGCGAACATAGAAAACTTCAGGACTTTTTTCCATTGAAGGCGCCATCCATTCGCGATTTAGGTTGGCGCCTGCCGCATTCGCTCTTAGATTCCCTTTGGCGGCGCCGTCAGGGTTCATACTGGGCACCAAAAAGAAGCGGGCTTTTTTGACCAGAGCTCTGGCCACACTATTATTGCTATCCAATAAACTCTCAATCAGCCCTTCCAGATACCATTCTGCCATGGTTTCCCCAGGGTGTTGGCGGGCAATAATCCAGATGTTTTTTTCGGGGTTGGGGCTTGCTGAAACTTCCAGCAGATTTAAATCCCGCCCTTCAACGGTCTGCCCCAGCAGGTGTAATTTGCAAATCGAAGACAGCTGTGCAGTATTGACCAATTCCAGGTGTCTCTGATAAGAATACGGCGCAAAATAAGCATAGAAAACCGAATCATATTCGGGGGTATGTTCGATGCTTAGCTCCTTACCATCATAGGAGGTCTTGACTCTAAACCAGTCTTTGCCATCATAAGAAGCGCAAGCCTGATAATCTTCCCAACCTTCAGGATAAGTGGATTGACCCGCGTTAAGCAATCGCATTTTGCAGGGCAAACCCTGTGCCCCTTGTAAACGAAAATGGAACCATTGAAAAAATTCAGAATGAGAGTCAGCGCCAATTTTCAAGAGAATATCCTGGTGATTGTCTGCCTGCACAATCTCAATTTTGCCACTATCAAAATTCGAAGTGATGCTTACCATCTTGTTTATGTCCTGCTTATCTGTTGAACTCTTCACAGTTTAACAAATGCACAGCAAAACGTTCATCTGCTCGACTCATTTTGCGAAGTGTAACCCGACATAAACGCTACAGCATGCAAATTTAAAATTGGAATCAAGGAACTGGATCATATCTACAAATGGCTTTTTAATTTTCAAGAGCTACTTGATTCGATCACTTCCTGCGTCACGTTTCAATCTTGAGTACCAACACCACAGTTGACCTGCGAGCCTCTCCAGCTTTGATATCAGGTCGGATCTGCTGGATTGAGGGGCGTAGGCACTCAAGTGCCTCTTCGGAGGAGTTGAACTTAGCGTTGGTGCTGATTATTGGGTGCAGGTCACGCATACCGCCGGTTAAAAAATGGTCAATTTCAGTTTTGTTGCTTTACATAACAATCGTTATGTATTAGAATCAAAATAGAAACATAACAAGCGTTATGTGATGCGAGAGGACGAAGTGATTCATGTCCCAACAGATTGAAGCCCCCCAAACAAAAAAAGCCATCCTCCAGGCTGCCATGACGCTCTTTGCCCAAAAAGGCTACCAGGGTCTGAGTATGCGTCAATTGGCCCAGACCTTGTCCATGACCACCGGGGTGCTATATCACCATTTTCGCAACAAAGACCAACTCTATACCGCCATGATTGAAATGTTAGCCACTCAGGATGCGGACAGTCTTTATGCGCAGGTCACCGCAAATCGGCATCACGATGGCGCCATCGCCTTTCAAAAATTCATGACGCAACGCAGTCGCTATTTTATGCAGATTCTGCTGTTGGTTTTTGACCACCAGCGCTACGTGCGTGACCCCCATAACACCCCCGAATCGGCCTTTACGCTGATTTTCGCCCGCAGCCTCAACACCTATGCACAGGCCCTGGTAGACGTTCTTGAATTGCCGACTCACACAGAGGCTGAAATGCTTTTGGACTATTTAATTGGCAGCATTGCCCGCGCCATGATGCAACAGCGTGAGCCGGATTTTTCACAATTGCCCCGTCTGATTGATTTCCTGATGGCACAATCAAGCAAAGAGACGCAATCGGAGGAATCGAAATGAAAGCACTTAACCCCTCTAAAGCCCAGAATCCCTGGCCGTTTTTAATTACCTATACGGTGCCCCTTTTGGCCCTTTGGGGTTATTTTCAGGGCGGTCTGTTTAATTTCGCCGTGCCCCTCTACATCTTCGGCCTGGTTCCTTTTCTGGATTTGCTGTTGGGCACTTATACCTACAATCCCACCGAACGCGAAACAGCCGATCTTTCAAAACGCTGGGGTTTTCAGGCTGTGGCCTGGCCCCATGTGCCCCTGCTGCTGGGACTGGTGATCTGGGGAGCCTGGACCGTAACACAACCCGGTCTGAGCACGCTGGAAACAGTGGGCCTGACGCTGTCTATTGGCATTTGTACCGGGGGCATTGGTATCAACCTGGCCCATGAACTGATCCACAAGCGCAGCCGTCACGAACGCCTGATGGGACAAATCCTACTCATGAATGTCAGCTACATGCACTTTTACATTGAGCATCTGCTGGGTCATCACCGCAAGGTCTCAACTTTTGAAGACGCGGCTTCGTCACGCAAAGGCGAATCACTGTATCACTTTTACTTTCGCACGGTGGTGGGCAGCTATCGCAGCGCCTGGGAGATAGAAACCCGGCGCTTGCAAAAAAAGGATCTGGCGATTTGGGGCCGTCACAACCGCATGCTCTGGTTTGTCTTGTGGCCCGCGCTCTATGCCGGCCTCTTAACCTGTGCCTTTGGCTGGGGGGCCCTGGCTTTTTTCGCCGCTCAGTCGGTGGTGGCCTTTAGCATGTTAGAAATCGTCAATTACGTCGAGCACTACGGCTTAGAGCGTCAAAAGAACGACAAAGGGCATTACGAAAAAGTGGATGTGGTCCATTCCTGGAACGCCAATCAAATTTTAACCAATGCCATGTTGTTTAATCTGCAGCGTCATTCAGACCACCATGCTCATCAGAGTCGTCGCTACCAGATTCTGCGGCAGTTTGAAAAAAGCCCACAGTTGCCCACGGGTTACGCCGGCATGATGCTGTTGTCTTTTATTCCGCCGCTGTGGTTTCGGGTGATGGACCCGCGTGTGGAAGCACATATGGAACCCTTGCGCCAGCCCCCCCTAGCTCCCCCCTCACGGCTTCCACGGAGCTTACCCGTGTCCTGATGAAGGCAGGTCATGCGAGGGCTGGATGATCTGGCCCTCGCAGCTCATGATGAACTAAAGTAGCTTACGACTCAGAAAACGTCACCCCATCTAAGTTTATGTTTGAGGATATTTGATAGAAATTGCAACGCCGCAAATGAAATGCGAACTGGCTGCGCAGCAGTCGTGAGTTAGGTCGATTTGCCGGGTTGGGGAGCCGTTAAATCTCTCTTAAGGTTTTTCGATTTAAAGCTGAAAATCAGAAAGTCATCGACTTGTGCAAGCATTCTCAGATTTGATCAAAAATAATTATAAACGAAACAAACTTGCTAAACAGAAGACTTAAGGCATTGACGGGAATATAATTCGTATATTATTGTATTAATAATTCAGCTTTAATTGAGGCCATTTTTTGGAACATAACTTGGATTTAATTGCAAACAAAATTCAGAGATTTACTGGGGAACATTCTTCTGAGAGCATAAAAAATAATTCTATTGATCTACGTTTAAAGAGCGCTTCATATCAAGTGACTCGCCTGAACGATCAGCAGTACGTTAAGCTGAGAAAAAACAGTCTGTCTATTGCTCAGGATTATTCTTTTTTAATGTATCTTTCCTCAAATAAAAATCTGATTTATCACAGTTTTTCCAGGATGTATGCAGCTCTTAAGTCTTTATTTAGCGAAAGCGGTAACTGTTATGACGACTGGAAAGGTTCATTCTCTTTTCCGTTCTTAATTTGTTTTGATAAGGGTTCTCAAACATTTGATTACCTTATGAATGTACATAATTTAAGATCGGGCATCGAATTCAGTCTGCGTAAATTAGTCAAATTTGACAACACAAATTACGATAAGATGTTAATACATAAGCCATTCCCAGACTTTACAAAAGAACAAATGAATGTATTCCTGATTTGCTTTGTAGGACACTTAACAGACTTTTTTGAAGCGAATTTACATGGAAATTATGATTCATTTTTTTATAAAACGGCTCACTCGAATTTGATTATTTTTGGTCACCAAAATGGTGCGTTTTTTGATTATCAATTTGATGAGCCTGATAAATTTGAAGCAAAACTTGAAGAGCTGAAACAAGTCAAGCAATAACTAAATTTGCTATCAATTCGTCTTCTTCAACCTATTCATTCTCTTAGCATGAATGGCAAATTAATAGTGTCATTTTTCGATTCAAGGTGTTTCTTAAGGTAGAAAACGAGTATGCTCTCTGCGGCGTAAATGGCCTGTGAGTCCGATCAATTTATTAGGCTGGTGCCGCTACATTAATTCAGTTCTTTAAGATCTTCAACAGATAATCCGGTGAGTCCGTGAATATCTGCCTGGGAGAAGCCCTGGCTCATCATTTTTTCAGCTAACTTAAGATTAGCCTTGCGTTCGCCTTCAATTAAGCCCTCTTGTTTACCTTCTACTCTTCCTTCTTCTTTGCCGCCAGTCCATGCCTTTTCAGTCGCACTATTCAGTGTGTTAATATTGTCTCGGTAAATTTTAAGGCTATGCTCATAGGCTGCTCGCTCATTTTCAGACAAATGCGCTAACTCTGCAATTTCAAAAGCTTGCTCTAAGACGGTATCTTGAAAACGAGCTGGGATCTCAGGAAACTCTTCAAGGTGCTTTAAAAAGTAGATCCAGTTCTCTAACTGATTGGCCAGCTCACTCTCAACTTTATGAAACTTGGGCATCTCAATGAAGTAAAGCGCGTACTTGTCATAGAA
>JBBKWI010000232.1:0-2985 GCA_037968875.1 Candidatus Sericytochromatia bacterium
ACTGAATACCACTCTCAACCCAGTTCATGGCTCCCGCTTCAGCAACGACCTTTTCACCCGGATCGAGTTCAACTTCGACGACTTGCATATCGTCCCCAAAAATTTCGTAATCAATTTCATGACATCTCATCAGATAAACCACCTGGATTTGTATTGCGTTTTTACTAGGCATGTAAAACGCTTGGGGGGTAGATTAACAAATTCGATTTTAGAAAACAAGCGTCGCTCTTTTTAGGCGATCAGCTTTAAAAATGGGAATGCTTGAGAACTTAAGTCAAGTTGAATCTTAAGCTAGATATGGATATTAAATTTACCCCTAAAATAAACTTATTTTTATATTTAGTAAGTATTTTTGATGAAAAAATATTAATTATTAAGCTTTATCTTTCTACAGAGTCTCAATGATAGTCATTAAATAATATTTCAAGCAGTGTATAATGAATTTGACTAAGGGTTATGTTTTGTTGATTTTTTTGACTATAAGTTTATTTTTATGATCTGCCTGATTAATAGACCTTCTCCGCAGCACAACAGATTGTATTCTCTGCTCGCCTTTTAACAATCATTTCAGTCCGGTCTAACGCATTTATTCAGAAAGAAGTCAAATTCATGAAGCGTGCCCTCAATATTTTTACCCTCTCAAGCTTATTCGCTTGTACACTTCAGCCCAATAGCCAGGTGTCCACTACACTTAGCTCCTCTCCGATGGCAAACGAGTTAAGGTCTGCAACCCCTGAGACATCTAAACACGTGCCACCAAGCAATTCGGTGGTCAATAAATTACCCAGTACGCCCAACTCACAAGCTTCCAGCGCGAATCCATCCCTGAGTCCAGCAATCCCAGTCTCACCCCTGATAGTGACAAGCGACTTGCATGCCTTGCACCTGGAAGTCAGCAATAGATTTCTGAGTGCCAATGGTGAGCGCGCGCAACTGACTGTCAAAGACCAAAATGGCAATTTGATTGAGACTGAACGCCTACGATTTGTCTCGACTCGCTCCCAGGATTTCAGTGTGGACGCAGCAGGTCATGTAGAAGCCCTGACCAGTGAGGGCTTTAGCACCATTATTGTCAGCGTGGTCGGTGCCCTACTCAGTGCAGAGCAGCTTTTTTCGGTCTCAAATCCCAGTTCTGGCAGCAGTGGCGGCAGTCGCAATACTCCAGTTCCTGCGACCCAGGAAAACGTCAATGGTCAGATCGAGTTTCAATTTTAAATAGGGCTTTCTGTTCCGTTCAGAATGTCAGTTCAAAACGTCAGCTTTAATAGAAGGACAATTACCCATGAGAATCAAAAACTTAATCTACCCGGCCCTGAGCCTGAGCTTTGCCCTGGTGGCCTGTAGTCCACAACCCGCTTTGCAAGCCCCAGCGATCTCTACCACAGCCAATCAACAAACTCAATCCGTGCAGTTTACTTATCGCCGCAGTGAATCCTTTCAGACGCAGACAGTCGATCAGGCTGCATTGAAATTTATCAAATTGAGTCTGGTAGGTAGTGGCATCACTGGCAGCCTGAGCAGCGATTTTATTGCTGTCACGGGCACGACGGTCACGGCCACGATCAATAATGTGCCGATTCAAGACGGCAAGCTTCGGGTCGCCACGGTGCGGGGTTATGATGCCGACAAAAATCCGCTGGCTGCTTTTGTGGGCAAAGGCTACTATACCTCTCAAGCGGGCGTGGTGACCGTCACGATCAAGATCAATCGCCGTCGTCTGCTCACAGGCCGGATTTTAGAGCAATTGCAGCAAAGCGATCCGGCAAAAGCTGAGCAAGTGGATCTTGCACAATTGCAAAGTCTGGTCGATACCGCCGTTGGCTACAATCCCCAGACAGGCTTTGCGACGGATCCCCAATTGTTTAATATAACCCCGCTACTAACCCAGATCCAAAATGGCCAGGCCCTGGTTCAGGGCGACCTGACGGCTGCAAAGCTCAATCCCGTCGGCAATTTAACGGTTACGGTTCGCACGCAAACCGTCGGTCGGCTACTCAATGAAGCCCTGAGCCTGACAGTCAATGATCCCGAATCAACAATGATCACTCTCCCCCTGGGCAGCACCGATGGCAGTCAATTTAGCCTGAATGTAGCCCCCGGTACTTACGCTCTGTCTATCAAGCAGGCCAATGGCACCGTCGTGGGCACTGTCAACCTGACCGTGAACACTGATGGTAGCGTGACCAGCCAGCCCGTGATCACGCTCAAAGATGCCATGGAAACCAATTTGCCAGCAGTCACCCGTCTGGACAAAACTAAGTCGGCAGTCGGTGAGACCGTGACGATTACGGGCACGAATTTAAATGGCGTGACCCAGCTGAGTATAAATGGCGCTGCTCAAACCCGTTTTATTAGCCAAAGTACAACGACTCTGAGTTTTGAAGTGCCGGCTGGCGCGACCGATGGCCCGTTGATTCTGACTGCCCTGGGGCAAAACCTTACCGCTGAAGCAAATTTTGATGTTGTCAGGGTACTGTATGTCAATGCTGCTGCCACCGGAACAGGGGCTGGTACAAGCTTCATCGATGGCTATACGGATCTGGAGACCGCCCTGACGACCGCTGTTAGCGGAGAGCAAATTTGGCTGGCTGAAGGCACTTATCAGCCAGCCGCCACCCTGCAGCTCAAAGCCGGAGTCGATCTGAAGGGCGGATTTGATAAAGACACGCCCGAAACGAACCCGGCCAATCGGGATTTGCAAACTAATATCACGATTCTGGACGGTCAGGGCGCTCGCCAAATCGCCAGAGCAACCAGCGGCGCTGTGAACTTAAACGGCTTGCGATTTGAAAATGGCTTCGCGAGAACAGGGGGTGCTTTGATTTTGGTTGCAGGAGAAACCGTCAATCTTGAAAGCGTCGACTTTATCAATAACTCTGCTGCAGGTAGAGGGGCTTCTGGCGGCGGGATTTATAATAATGGTGGCTCATTAAGCTTAATAAAATCCAGCTTTAGCAATAACTCTGGGCGGAGTGGTGGCGGACT
>JBBKWI010000233.1:0-8018 GCA_037968875.1 Candidatus Sericytochromatia bacterium
AAAGGAGCACTTATCGGTGCCATGCCAGCAGTACCTATTGCCGGATTCTTATTGGCAACAGCCCCCAAAGGAATGGGTGGATTAGGACAAGGACTGATGGGCGTTGGTATTGGCCTTGCGGGTGCCGTTGGTGCTGGCGTGGGCGGTGCTGTTGGAGCCACTGCTTCTGGAGGCAGTAAAACCAAAGGTGCTCTGCTGGGCGGTGCAGCCGCCGCAGTGGTTGGCGCTGTTCTCATGACAGCTGGAACCAATAGTAAAGTGGGCGCCATTACCGCTGTAGGCGCACTCGCTTTTGGAGTTGCTGGCGCTGTTGGCGGTGGCTTCGCAGCCAAATACGACAAGTAAAGCGAAGCGTTTGATTTCGAATTTCAATTTATTTTAAGCACCCGAGTCATCTAAGTGATGGACCGGGTGCTTTTCATTGAAGGACCACCGTAAGCTCAGTCGCAAAAATAGCAATAACGGGCTTTGCTATGAGGCAAAGCCCGTTATTGCTTAGATTTTGTTTAAACCTGCAGGGTGCCGGATTTAAAAGCAGCTTTCATGTATTCACGACGCATGATTGCAATATTCTGAATCGAAATGCCTTGAGGACAGACCGCTTCACATTCACCGTGATTGCTACAATTGCCAAAGCCTTCATCATCCATTTGCTGTACCATTTTGAGTACCCGGCGCCCACGTTCCGGATTGCCCTGGGGCAAATAGGTGTACTGAGCGATTTTGGCCGAGACAAATAGTGAGGCTGAAGCATTGGGACAGGCAGCCACACAGGCAGCGCAGCCGATACAAGCAGCCGCATCAAAGGACAAATCGGCATCTACTTTGCCAATCGGCAATTCGTTGGCATCGCGGGCGTTGCCGGTATTGATCGAGATATAGCCACCTTTTTGCACAATGCGATCAAAAGCGCCACGATCCACGACTAAATCTTTGATCACCGGGAAGGCATCAGCCCGCCAGGGCTCGATCACGATCGTATCGCCATCTTTGTACTCACGCATATGCAATTGGCAGGTGGCAGTCAGCTTACGAGGGCCGTGAGCCAGACCGTTGATCATCAGACCACAGGTGCCACAAATGCCTTCACGACAGTCGTAATCAAATTCGACCGGGTCTTTGCCTTCTTTGATTAGCTTTTCGTTGAGAACGTCTAGCATCTCCAGAAATGACATATGCTCGGTGATGCCACCTATTTCATAGGTATGCATTTTACCAGCGGTATCAGCGGAAGGCTGTCGCCAGATCTTAAGGGTTAAATTCATTGTTGACATAAGCTTCTCCTTATTTATAACTCCGCTGAGTGAGTTCCACGTTTTCAAAGTTCAGTTCTTCTTTGTGCAAAACAGGGGTACTGGGGTTGCCAGCGTATTCCCAGGCAGCCACATAAGCGTACTGTTCGTCTTGTCTCAGTGCTTCACCTTCGTCAGTTTGGTATTCTTCGCGGAAATGGCCACCACATGACTCCTTGCGCTCGTAAGCGTCTCTGGCCATCAGTTCACCCAGTTCCATAAAGTCAGCGACACGGGCAGCAAACTCCAGGTTTTTGTTCCATTCATCACCGGTACCCGGGATACGAACATTAGTCCAGAACTCTTCACGGAGTTTTGGTATCTCTTCCAGGGCTTTGGCTAAGCCTTCAGCAGTGCGTGACATGCCGACATACTCCCACATTTTTAAGCCGAGCTCACGATGGAATTCCAGAACGGTTTTTTCGCCCTTAATATTCATCAGCTTGTCTAGCTGCGCCTTGATCTCTTCACGCGCAGATTTAAAAGCAGCATGGCTGGTGTCTTTGGCGTCGACCGGCTTTTGAGCGGCTAAATAATCCCCAATCGTATAGGGGATCACAAAATAGCCGTCAGCCAGGCCTTGCATTAGAGCCGAAGCTCCCAGGCGATTGGCACCGTGATCAGAGAAATTGGCTTCTCCCAGGGCATACAGACCAGGGATAGAGGTCATCAGGTTATAATCGACCCAAAGTCCGCCCATGGTGTAGTGCACTGCCGGGAAAATACGCATGGGGCGCTCATAGGGGTTTTCACCCGTGATGCGCTCATACATCTCAAAGAGATTGCCATAACGATCTTCGACCACGTCTTTGCCCAGACGCTTAATCGCATCTGCAAAATCGAGATAGACAGCCAGACCGCTCCCCACGCCGCGACCTTCGTCGCAGACAACTTTGGCATTGCGCGAAGCTACATCACGAGGAACCAGATTGCCGAAAGTAGGATATCGGCGCTCTAAGTAGTAATCGCGATCTGCTTCGGCAATCTCCGCAGGATGCAATTCCTCTTTGCGAACTTTTTCAGCCATTTCTTTGGTTTTGGGGACCCAGACCCGGCCATCATTACGCAGAGATTCACTCATCAAAGTGAGCTTGGACTGGTATTCACCTGAAACAGGGATACAGGTCGGGTGAATCTGGGTATAACATGGATTGGCAAAATAAGCGCCCCGTTTATGACAGCGCCAGGCAGCAGTTACATTGGAGTTCATGGCATTGGTCGATAAGAAATAAGCATTGCCATAACCGCCAGAGCATAAGAGAACGGCATCACCCGCGTGCTCTTCAATTTCACCGGTTTTTAGATTGCGAATAATCACGCCTTTGGCATGACCATCGACCAGGACTAAATCAAGCATTTCACGGTAAGTGTAGAGCGTGACTTTGCCAGTTTCAACTTGCCGCATCATCGAGCCATAAGCGCCCAATAAAAGCTGCTGACCGGTTTGACCACGAGCGTAAAATGTACGCGAAACTAGAGCGCCGCCGAAAGAACGGTTGGCAAGTAAGCCGCCATAATCGCGAGCAAAGGGTACACCTTGTGCCACACACTGGTCAATAATGCTGACCGAAGCCTGAGCTAAGCGATGCACATTGCCTTCACGAGAGCGGTAGTCGCCCCCTTTGATGGTGTCGTAAAATAAACGCCAGATGCTGTCGCCATCATTTTGATAGTTCTTGGCGGCGTTGATTCCACCCTGAGCAGCAATACTATGCGCGCGCCGGGGGGAGTCCTGAATACAAAAAGATTTGACATTATAGCCGAGCTCAGCCAGTGAAGAAGCGGCTGATGCTCCGGCCAGGCCGGTGCCAATGATAATCACATTGTATTTGCGTTTATTAGCCGGGTTAACGACCTTGATTTTAGATTTGTAATGGTCCCATTTATCAGCCAAGGGGCCATCAGGCGTGTGCCCCTGAATGGGATCGCCAATTTTAATTTCGTTTGACATTCTTTTCCCTTTCTTAGGCCAGAATTAGAGGCAAATAGCCAACCATTGTGGTGGCGGGTTTGACAAAGAAAAACATGAATACTGGTAGCGCCAGGAAGCCCAGGGCTAGCAAAACGGCCAAAATAACACCTGCTCCATAAATCAGCGGTGTATATTTGGGGTGATAAGCACCCAGTGACTGAAAAGCGCTCCAAAAACCATGACGTATGTGTACACCCAATAAGACGGTGACAGCGACATAGCCTAAAACCACCCAGGGGTTTTGAAACCATTCTGCAACCAGTGTGTACAAGTCACGGGTATATTCGCCATGTAATTCATAGGAATAACCAGCTGCCATACCCGGACCAAATTTAAACATCCAGACGTGAATGACCGTAAATAAAGCCAGTACTACACCTGTATAAATCATGGTTTGAGAGGACAAGTTTTTGCGGCTGGGCTTGCCCTTGGTGCCGGACTCAACGTATTTACTTTTGCGAGCACCTCTGTTTTGGGAGGTGACTGCGATGGCATAAAAAATATGGAATACAAAAACTGCAATCAGGCCGATTTCAATCACATAGAGGATGGGCCCCAGTGATTCGAGTTTATGGGCATAGGCATTGAATGCTTCGGGACCAAAAAAGAGTGTTAAATTTCCTAGTAGATGGCCAATCACAAAGCCGACCAGTCCCAGACCGGTGAGACCCGTAATTACTTTGCGGCCAATCGAGGTATTAAACAGACTCAGAACCGAAGCCAATGGGCCAGCTTTAGCGGTTGGTTTATCTGCTTGTTGCATAATCGTTACCGTCGTCTTTTCTATTTAGAATTAGTCATATAGACATTGCTGAGGTAGATACAAGATAGCATAGAGCGGCCCGGAGACGACATGGATCGGAGCCACACTGCCCTTGTAAAAACTTTAACTACAAACTGCTTACCCTTTGAATAAAGGAGCATTCTTGTACTTTATAAGCTACAAGATCGCAGTGGCTGTGTGCATTGATCCAGATCAAGAGCAAGGATCGGGGCTTTATTTCAAAATTTGGGCGATAACGCGTAAAAAATCACCAGCCAAAACGTCTGACATGAATGTCATTAAAGCCGATCTCAAGCTGACATGCTCGGCTCAAGCCATTTTGATTAGATAATCAATTCGTCACTTTTTGAAATTTTTGAATTGGGTTTTAAAATCGGCAATGGCTTCGGGCATATGCTCAAAGCGATGGCTACCCCCAGCAAACATATGACTATACAAGCCCTGTTCTTTGAAAAAAGCTGCAATTTTGGGGGCTGGCAAGACTTCGTCTTCAGCGTCTAAGTAAGCATAAATCAGACCCTGAAGCTGCTGCCAATCCTGGGCAGAGAGCTCTAAGCTTTCTAAGGCCTGGCTGTCCAAATCTGTATAGGCATATGCTTCTTCAGTTTTATAATTGGTGATGCCCTCTTTGGCGTATGCCAGGCCCTGAGCGACATCTTTAACCGCTGGATTGATCAGCACAGCAGGCACCTGATGACGCAAGGCCAGGTTCAAGGCATAAAAGCCGCCCAGAGAAGAACCAAGCAAACAAAAGTCAGGCCCTTTTAGACGCGAGACCAACCAGTCGAGGGTTTCCATGGCGGCCGCTGGCTGGACCGGTAGGGTCGGGTTGATGACGCTCGCGGGTCCAAAGGCGTCTCGCCAGGCGTCCACTTTATTGCCAAATCCGGCTGAATTAAAACCGTGTATATATAATGCAATCATTTAAAAAGATCCTTTCTCAGGGCCTGCTGTAAGATCCGGTTCCAGGAGAATGGTCGAAAGGGCTTGAATAATCAGATGCCTGGCAGCCTGGGCTTTGCTTCGCCCAGTTAAGCAAGTGATTAAAATGCGCTGTTGCAGGCTTGCCATCTCCTCTATTGTCGCTGGTATCATACATGGGCTATTTGCTTCTATTGTATCTTAGACCATAGCTTAGACTTATCCAGATTTTGAAAGAGGAAAACAAAAATATGACCGATACACGTATTGAAAAAGACAGCCTGGGTGATGTTCCTGTCCCCCAGGATCGGTATTATGGCGCTCAGACCCAACGCTCGCTGGAGAACTTTAAAATTTCTAATGAGCGCTTCTCACGTCCGATGATCCGGGCCTTTGGGATTGTTAAAAAAGCTGCCGCTGCAGTCAATCAAGATCTGGGTGTTCTGGCCGCTGACAAATCCCAATTGATCCAACAAGTGGCAGACGAAGTGATTGCTGGCGATCTGGATGCGCATTTCCCACTCGTGGTATGGCAAACAGGCAGCGGGACCCAAACCAATATGAATACCAATGAAGTGATCTCTAACCGGGCGATTGAAATTGCTGGCGGAGAAATGGGCAGCAAAACGCCGATTCACCCCAATGATCATGTCAATTGTTCTCAGTCTTCAAATGATACCTTCCCGACAGCGATGCATATTGCGGCTGCCGAAGAAACCGTCAAGCAGCTGATCCCGGCTTTGCAAGCCCTGTATGCCACCCTGGATCAAAAGGCCAAAGCCTTTGCCGATATTGTTAAAATTGGTCGCACCCATTTGCAAGACGCCACCCCTTTGACCCTGGGTGACGAGTTTTCGGCCTATGCTTTTCAGTTGCAAGCCAATATCAAAAGTCTGGAAGCTGTTTTGCCACAGGTTTATGAGCTGGCCCTGGGCGGCACGGCTGTGGGCACGGGCTTAAACACTCCCAAAGGCTACTCCAAAGACGTGGCCGCTAAAATAGGAGAGCTGACGGGTCTGCCTTTTGTGACTTCCCCGAATAAATTTGCAGCCCTGGCAACCCATGATCCGTTGGTCTTGCTTTCAGGTGTTTTAAAAACCATCGCCTGTAGCTTGATGAAAATTGCCAATGATGTGCGCTGGTTGGCCAGTGGTCCTCGCTGTGGTATTGGCGAAATCTCGATTCCCGCTAACGAGCCGGGCTCGTCGATTATGCCGGGTAAAATCAACCCTACCCAGAGTGAAGCCTTGACCATGCTCTGTGCTCAGGTTATCGGGAATGACACTGCGGTAACGATTGGTGGCGCTTCAGGTAATTTTGAATTGAATGTCTTCAAGCCTTTGATTATTCACAATGTCTTACAGTCGATCCGCTTATTGGCTGATGGCTGCCATGCTTTTAATGACAAATGTGCAGTCGACATTGAGCCCAACGAAGAGCGTATTAAAGAATTACTAGACAAATCGCTAATGCTGGTGACGGCGCTTAACCCGTATATTGGCTATGACAAAGCTTCTAAAATTGCTCTGAATGCCCATGCCAAAGGCCTGACTTTGAAAGAGTCTGCCTTAGAACTTGGTCATGTGACCGAAGCAGAGTTTGCTGAATATGTTCAGCCTCAGAAAATGTTGGGAGATCGGAACTAAAATGTTGAATTTAGAAAAATCCAAAGCGCGCTTTGCGGAAGCTCAGCAAAAAATGCCCGGGGGCGTGAATAGTCCTGCGCGGGCTTTTAAAGCCGTTGGCGGTACGCCACCCTTTATTGATCGTGCCAAAGGCTGCCAAATGTGGGATATCGATGGTAATAGCTATATTGACTATATTGGTTCCTGGGGACCGATGATTCTGGGTCATGCTTATCAACCAGTGATTGACGCCATTCAAAAACAATTAGCCCTGAGTACGTCTTATGGTGCTCCGACAGAAGTTGAAATTGAAATGGCTGATCTGGTGATTGCGGCGGTTCCATCAATTGAGATGGTACGCATGGTCAATTCAGGCACTGAAGCGGTAATGAGCGCGGTGCGTTTGGCCCGAGGCTATACCGGTCGCGATAAAATCATCAAATTTGAAGGCTGTTATCATGGCCACAGCGATATGTTACTGGCCGAAGCCGGTTCTGGTGTGGCTACATTGGGTATTCCAGGAACACCCGGTGTCCCTGCTGCGCAAGTGGAAAACACACTCACGGTACCCTTTAATGATCTCGAGAGCGTGCGTGCTGCTTTTGCCAAGCATCCTGATCAGATAGCCGTCGTTGCCTTGGAGCCTGTCGCTGGCAATATGGGCATGGTTTTGCCGCAAGATGGCTTCTTACAAGGCCTGCGAGATCTTTGTGACGAATTTGGGGCCTTGCTCTTATTTGACGAAGTCATGACGGGTTTTCGGATTGCTTATGGTGGCGCACAAGCCGCTCTGGGAGTGACGCCTGACCTGACCTGTCTGGGTAAGATTATCGGTGGCGGTTTGCCTGTCGGGGCTTATGGTGGCAAGCGCGAAATTATGCAGCATGTCGCACCCGTGGGAGGTGTTTATCAGGCGGGGACCTTGAGTGGAAACCCGGTCGCGATGCATGCCGGTGCTGCGACGCTACGTGCGCTGCGTGATCAGCCTGAAATTTATCAGACCCTTGAGCAAAACGGACAGTTTCTGGCACAAAATCTGAAGGCTATTGCCCAGGAAAATAATATTCCTGTCCAGGTGACAGTGATGGGGGGCATGTTCGGTTTGTTTTTTAACTCGCAGCCGGTTCACAATTATAGCGATGCCAAAAAATGTGACTTAGAACGTTTCAAACACTTTCATTATGCGCTCTTAGAGAATGGTGTTTACTTTCCTCCTTCTCAATTCGAAGCTTTATTTTTGTCGACTGCTCATGACCAAATTGCACTGGACAAAACCGTAGGCGCATTTAAACAGGCCTTTGCTGTCTTAAAATAAGCCCCAAAGATCAAGATTGAGTGCCTTCATTTTTTCTGAAAAGTGAAGGCACTTTTTTAGTTTAGGCGTTCAAGGAAAGACATTCCGTCTTTGATTTGAGTCAGGTTCA
>JBBKWI010000234.1:0-3197 GCA_037968875.1 Candidatus Sericytochromatia bacterium
CTACTATAATCTGGGAGCCAGCTTAGAAGCCTGGGGCAAAGGCAAAGCAGCGATCAAAGCCTTTCAGGCCTTTATTGAGCGCAGCCCGCAACATACAGAAGTGCCCAAACTGCTCTGTCATATTGGCCAAATCTGGCGCAGTTTAGAAGTGCGCCCACGGGCCTTGCAATACTATGAAGCCGCCTTAAGTCTGAATCCTAATTTGATCCAGGCCTATAACGATGTCGGTCTGCTCTTTTTAGAGTTACATCAGCCCGAAAAAGCACAAATATGCTTTGAAAAAGCCCTGGAGATGAATCCCCAACAGCCAGTCTCTCAGGTCAGATTGGCTTATTCTTTGCAAAGCTTAGGCGACATAGAAGCGGCTGAAAAACACTATCATGAAGCTTTAGCAATTCACCCAGAAAACTTTATGGCGCATATTGGGGTGGCGGGCATTATGAGTGAAAGAGGTCAATTCAAAGAAGCAGAACAGCATTTTGACCAGCTCTTAGCGCAAGCCCCAGAGCATCTCGAGGCTCTGGCTGGTAAAGCGGGTGCTTTAGAAAAGCAACGGCGCTTTCAAGAAGCTTTTGAACTGATGCAGCCTGTGGTAGACAAAGGGGTTGAAAATGGAACGCTGGCTGGTTTTTGGGGCACGGTTTGTTTGCGGCTCAAAAAATATCAAATCGGAATTGACTATATTGAGCAGGTACTTGCCAGGGATAAACAAATGCATTTTCGGACCCGTTGGCCGCTCTATTTTCGCCTGGGCGAGCTCTATGACAAACTGAAGCAACCCGAAATCGCCTTCCCTTATTTTGAGAAAGCCAATACCCTCAAACCCCACCACTTTAAGCCAGAAATGTATGTCAAATCTGTGGACGCTTTGCTCAAAACTTTTACGCGTGACTTTATTGATCAGTTTAAACCCATTTCTGAGTCCAAACGCCCGATCTTTATTGTGGGAATGCCCCGCTCAGGCACCACCCTGACCGAGCAAATCCTCTGTTCTCACCCTGATATTGAAGGAGCTGGTGAACTGAGATTTTTAGGTAAGATCTGGCAAGACCTACTGAAGGGTCACCCGCCTAAAACTGAGCATTGGCAAGACTGGTTACTGGCCTTGCCGCCTGAGCGTTTTCAGGCAGCCGCACAGAGCTATCTAACGCAAACAGCCGCTCTCGCTCCGTCTGACAGCCTTTATATTACGGATAAAATGCCTGCCAATTTCCAATATCTGGGCCTGATTGAAATCCTATTCCCGAATGCAACTGTGATTCACTGCCGACGACACCCTCTGGACACCTGTTTTTCTTGTTATACCCGTGACTTTAATCAGCTCGACTTTAGTAATGATTTAGAGCATCTGGGAGTGTATTACCGGGAATACGAGCGTGTCATGGCTCAGTGGCGTGCAATGACTAAGCTCAATCTATTAGAGGTCCATTATGAAGAGACCGTGGCAGACCAGGAAGCGGTCAGTCGTCGTCTGATCGAGCATGTAGGTTTAGCCTGGGACCCCCGTTGTCTGGACTTCCACAAAACCGAGCGCCATGTCAAAACCGCCAGCTATGATCAAGTCCGCCGCCCGATTTATAACACCTCAGTGGCCCGCTACAAAGGTTACGAAAAATTTCTGGCGCCCTTGAGCGAGATCATCCATTTTCAGCCTGATTAATGCAAAAAGGCGGACATAAAGCCCGCCTTTTTGTGTTCATATCTATCGCTTATTTAATTTCAAAGGCCCCGATATCAAAACCAGCACCCCGAGGACGTGCATTGCCCAAAATATCTTTGTTTGTATAAGGTGTTTCAGACCCCAGAGTCAGCCCCGCATCAAACGCAACTGCAGTAGGGCGCAAACCATCATCTGCCGTGCGGGGAATGCCGTCTGGCCCCCAGGGCAGGTTAGGTGAAACAAAGATCGGATCTCCACTCAGATTGCCGCCCTGGTTATTAAAAGCACCTGCACTGCCACCCAGAGCCGTGGTCGCAAAATTCTCAATGATATTATTGCTGAGTTGCACGTCTGAGTCCGTGTCATCAGCATAGATTTGCTGACCTGTACCCGTAGCTGTATTGCCCCAGAAAATCGAATTATAGATTTTTAAAGTCAGGTCATTGTCATCAATAATGCCAATTGCTCCGCCATTATTGCCGGCGGTGTTTTTATAAAAGGTCGAGCTGACAATATTCAGAGTGGCAGTTTCTTCATCCACAATTGAAATCGCGCCCCCATCATTTCGGGCTGTATTAAAAGCAAAGACCGAATTAGAAATACTCCAGGTCGGATCATCTTCGGTAAACTCAAAGTGAATCGCGCCCCCATCATTGGCCGTATTGCTATAAAAAACAGAGCTCTGAATATTGAGCGTAAAGGTTTCGCTGGAGTCTTGATCCATATAAATCGCACCCCCACGAGCACTGCCATTGGGCGCTTTGTTTTTACGGAAAATGCTATTGACAATATTTAAAGTGTTTGTATCATCATAAGTAGTGACATAGAGTGCGCCGCCACCATCACTATCAGAAGAGCCTTGGGCTTCATTGCCTTCAAAAATAGTATTTGATATAGTCAAGTTGCTGGGGTAATCTTCATTATAGTAGTAAATCCCACCCCCACTATCTGTGGCTATATTATTGCGGAAGATGCTATTGTCGATCAACCCCTGTAAGTCTTCAGAACCATCGATATAGAGACCACCGCCTTCATCTGCGATATTGCTTTCAAAAGTAGTATTAACGATATCGAGATCAACCGTGTCTTCGACGTAGATATAAGCGCCGCCGCCGCTGCTATCGGCCTTATTATTGCGAAAAACCGAATCAAAAATTTGTAGTGGATTTGATTCATCGTAAAACAGGCCCCCTCCCCTGTTATCGGAAAAATTGTCTTCAACAAGCAGTTTCTTAAGTGTTAGCTTGGGGTTGCCATCGGCATAAATGCCGCCCCCCTCATCAATATTGACCGAATGACCACCTCGAACGGCAAATCCATCTAGCAAATAGGTATTTGAATTTGTGAACGAAATCACGTGCTCCCGATTATCGCCGCGATTGGTAAAGTTCGCCGCATCATCGGCATTGACGTCGCCACTTAAGATCGGTTTCAAATTGGGCTTGCGTTGCGAGAGAATGGTTTCATTACCCGTAAAGCCACCATAAAGACTCAAGTCTCGCGAAGGCACCTGAAAACCATTGGCATTGGTTGAAAC
>JBBKWI010000235.1:0-57236 GCA_037968875.1 Candidatus Sericytochromatia bacterium
AGTATTAACGAACTGACTGCTGAATCCTTGCATCTTGAGGGCCTGAGTGTTTTTAACAATGGCGACAGCGATAATTTAGCGCGACTGAGAGGCAATAATGCCTTACGTGTTATCGATCAGGCCATAGAAGGGACTTTAGATGTACTCAATCAAGTCGGTATTTATCAGGGTTTACTTGAGAGCAACCTGGGTTATCTCAATGATAACCAGTTAAATTTGAGTCAATCCTTATCTAACATTCAAGACGCCAATCTTGACGAAGAAATCACCAATCTGACACGGGCCCAAATCAACTCACAGGTTGGAGCAGCCCTGCTAGCCCAAAACAGCACGGACACCCGCGCTTTTTATGACTTACTCTTCGGAAATATCACCAAACCTACAAAATAACGCTTTATCAACTTCAGCTAAAAGCAAAAACCGGAACGAAACTATTTCGGTTTTTGCATTGGTCTTGATGCCTGCTGCAAAACCTCACTATACTGAACAGACTCTAAGCAGGCGGCAAGCTCATGATTTTACAGCCCTTTCTCGAAACAATCCCCCATCAAGACGCAGAACGCATCCCCAATTTAGTTCAGTTTGGTTCACAGGCTGTACATATTGCCAAACAACTTGAAACCCATCGCACTGTCGTTGTGGTCGCTTCCGATCGCAAAGAGATTGAAGTGTATTTACAGTACCTGCATGCACTGGGAATTGAGGACACCGCTTATTATCCTACCCCGGCTTTATCGCCCTACGAATGGAATGGCGAAGAACGGCTCAGCTCACACCAGCGCCATGCGATTCGTTATCGTCTGCTCAATACGGATAACCCACCCCGCTGTATTTTGATGACTTATCAGGCAGCCACTCATTTGATCATGGATAATCTGACCTGGTATCAATCGACCCTGACCTTTTATCCAGGGGATATCATGTCACCTCCCGAACTGGTCCAAAAGCTGATCATGCATGGCTATGAGCCGGTTAATTGGGTTTCAGAACGTGGCCAATTTACCCGACGGGGCTCAGTTTTGGATGTCTACCCGGTCGGCCTCGATCATGTGGTTCGACTGGATTGGTTCGATGATCAGATCGAAAAGGTCTACACCTATAAACTCAACGATACCCTCAATAAGCCCAGCGAAGAAAAACAAGTCAGTATTCCACCTGCTTTTGAGTGGATTATCCCCAACGATGTGCGCCCACTCAAAGTCAAACTACAAGAAAACCACCGCGGCAATTTTTTACAGTATCTAAAAGACTTTCAATACAAACCTGAGCTCTATCAAATTATGAGTTTTCTGCATCCGGTGACTTCAATACTGGGTTGCCTGCCTGAAAAAAGCGTGATGATCTGGCCCGAAGCGATTTGGAACAAAACCAAAACCTATGCCCACTCCCTCGATCAGATTGCTGCTGAAAAAGCACTGACACCAATGCATTTCACCCTGGAGCAAGTGAAACAAGAAAACGCACGCTATCAACAGCAAATTTTAACGGGTCATGATGGGCAAATCCAGGGTGTTTTATTGCCACCCCTCGAAAAACAACTGGACAAGATGGCTGCTACTCTACGAGAGCAATTGCGACAAGGTAAGCAAATCACCGTGATTAGCCCCCAGCCACAACGAGTCTACAATATTTTACATGAGCGCAAATGCCCCGTCACGACTCACCATATCAGCGTCAAAAAAGATCAGGTACAGGTCATCACAGGCAATTTGCCTGCTGGCTTTGCTTATACACCCACCCAGTGGTTTTGCTATACAGACAGAGAGCTCTTTCAGCAGCAAGGGCATATGACCCGCAAAACCAAAAAACGCAAAAACACCTCGCCGATTCAACTCAGCCAAATCAAAGAAAGCATGCTGGTCGTGCACGATGTACATGGCATTGGGCGTTACCAGGGTTTAGTGCAATACAGCACCACGGGTGAAACCCGTGAGTATCTGGCGGTCAATTACGCCGGTACCGATCGTTTATTGGTCCCTGTTGAGCAAATGCACCGTTTACAGCTTTATCATGGCGTGGCAGGCGATAATATCAAACTGCATAAACTCGGTGGCAACGAATGGGAAAAAGCCAAGGCGCGCGTCAAAAAGAACCTGGTCGAAATTGCCGAGCAATTGCTCAAGACTGAAGCCTCACGCTTACAAGCCGAGGGGATTGCTTACCCTGAAGACACCGAATGGCAACGCGAAGTCGAATTGGCCTTTCCATTTGAAGAAACCCCGGATCAATTGCGAGCGATTCAAGACACCAAGGCTGATATGGAAATGAGCGTGCCGATGAACCGCTTGATCTGTGGAGATGTTGGTTTTGGCAAAACCGAAGTCGCTTTGCGGGCCGCTTTTAAGGCTGCAATTTCAGGCTATCAGGTCGCCTTACTCGCACCAACAACGATTCTGGCCCATCAACACTATCAGGTTTTAACTGACCGCTTTGCTTCGCAGTCGGTGAGAGTCGAGCTCTTAAGTCGCTATCGCAGCGAGCGCGAAACCACCCGGCTGTTTGATGACCTCAAAGCAGGGGCTGTCGATATTGTCGTGGCCACTCACCGAATTTTGTCTAAAAAATTAACCTTCAAAAAATTGGGTTTGCTGATCATCGATGAAGAGCACCGCTTTGGCGTCGGTCAAAAAGAAAAACTCAAGCAATTAGCGCCACATATTGATATCTTGACCATGTCTGCCACCCCGATCCCGCGCACCTTAAATATTGCTATGGGCGGGCTCAAGTCCCTGAGCTTGATCGAAACCCCGCCCCCCAATCGCCAGGCGATCAAAACTCTGGTCGAAGGCTATAACGAAGAAACAATTAAAAAAGCGATCTATCACGAGCTGCAACGGGATGGACAGGTTTATTATATTCACAATCGCGTCAAATCCATTCATTCTGTCGGTGCCAAGATCGAAGAAATGGTACCTCAAGCTCGTGTTCGTGTCGCCCATGGTCAAATGTCCAAGCAAGAATTAGAACGAACGATGTGGGATTTTTACCATCATGAATTTGATATTCTGGTCTGTACCACAATTGTGGAATCAGGACTGGATATCTCGAATGTAAATACCCTGATTATTGAACATGTCGAATTATTGGGACTCGCGCAAATCCACCAACTACGGGGCCGTGTAGGTCGCTCCAATATTCAGGCTTACGCTTATTTGTTTCATGAACCTATGAAACCGCTGACCAAAGAAGCACGACAGCGCCTGACTGTGATTCAGGAATATAGCTCTCTGGGCTCAGGCTATCATCTGGCTCTAAAAGACATGGAGATCCGCGGCATTGGTAATATTATTGGTCCTCAGCAACACGGCAATATTTTAACCGTCGGTTTTGAAACCTATTGCCAGCTTTTAGAAGAAACTATATCCCGATTGCGCGGCGATAAGCCTGAGGATTGCGCCTTTAGCGAATGTATTATCGATCTCAATTTATCGGCTTATCTGCCTGATCATTGGGTCAGTGAGGCCGCCGACAAAATGCGTCTATATCGCTCGTTGGCCTATGCTTCTGATTTGGACTATGTCGATCAATTGCTAAAAGAAACTGAAAAAAAATATGGCAAAATCCCGATCCAGGCCGAAACCCTCTGGCGTGTTTCGCGCTGTCGCATTATGGGCAATGATCTGCGAATCGAAAAAATCGGCTACAATGGCAAACTACTGGAGCTCAATGGAACGGTTTCAGCCGATCTCTACAGGCTGGCCTCTCGCAAAGCACCTGAGTTAAAGGCCTGGAAGCATAACCCAGAAAAACTGAGCCATAACAAGTCCAGCTCAGGTCATCAAAATTTAAGTCTGATTGAAAATACATTAACGGCTCTGTGCGCTGCGGCAGAATTACAAAGTGAGGAACTATAAAATGGCCCTGAGTCCCTTAACCCAAAAAAGCATCCTGGGTATGGCATTAATTATCTTTTTAGGCGGCGGATTTACAGCTACCACTACCTACTGGATGAAACAAAGTAATTATGCAGCCAAAGTCAATGGCCAGCGTATTTCTAAAACTGAGTATTTGCGCCGTGAAAAACAGATGCAGCAGTTTTTAAGCACACAAAAGCTGCCTGAAACACTGGTCAAACAAATCACTTTGAATGAATTAATTGAACGAGAGTTACTCTTGCAGGCCGCCAATGCCGAGAGCATTTCAGTCAGCAGCGAAGAAGTGCAACAAGAGTGGGAGCACTTATTGGCAGTACAGTACAGTGGCAATCGCGAACGCATGTTACGTGACCTGACCGGAGCTCACTATACAGAGAAAGACTTTCGTAATGAATTGGTCAATCGCTTAAAAACCCAGAAAATACGCCTGCAGATAGGCGAGAAAATCAAGCTTAGCGAAGCTGACTTAAAATCCTATTACGAGCAGCACAAAAGCGAATACCAGGACCCTGAAAAAATCGAAGCTCAGCATATTTTGTTGCATATCGACGACAGTGATCCCCAGTCAGAACAAAAGGTCAAAGCCCAGGCCATTGAGCTAATAAAAAAACTACAGAGTGGAGCCGACTTTGCTGAGTTAGCCAAAATCCACTCTAATGACACCACTAATAACACCATCGCAGGCCGCTTGCCTGATTTTGGCAAAGGCGAAATGGTCGAGCCTTTTGAAAAAGCCAGTTGGAAACTTCAAGCAGGGCAAATCTCTGCTGAACCCGTGAAAACCCAATACGGTTGGCATATTATTAAGCGTGGTAAAACCATCCCCGCCGGTGTGCGAGCTTTTGAAACAGCCAAAACCAGTTTTGAAGCGCGTTTGAAGCAAGAAAAACAAGAAAAAGCAGTACAAGACTGGCTCAAGCAACAACGCACAACCGCCCAGATTGTCTATCATGCCGATTTCAAGACAACGGCAACCGAAACAGCAGCCAGCTCGAGCCCAGAACCCAATGCTGATCTCAAGTCCGAGTCAAGTCCAGTAACAAGTTCAGGCGCTTCGGCATCTTCAAGCAAATAGATCAAAGTCTGTCTCTAGAACAGACAGGTCTCTGAATATAATTGCTGATATCAAAAATAGATCTTCAAAGTCAGCTTAGAACCTGCTGACCGCTGGCAAGAGACTTTGGTACACTAGTAGAAATTTTGATTTCGAAAAGAGGACACGCATCGTGGCCAAGAACACACGCAAGGGGCCGCAACTGACTATTGCCGCCATCGTCACCACCATTATCGTCGGTGGAGCAGCAGCAGCTGGCTCCTATTACTGGGCTAACGAGAATGCTTACGCCGCCAAAGTCAACGGTGAAGTGATTAGCAGTACCGAATATATCAGTTTTGTTGAACGCGCCAAAAAGCAATATGCTGGCCAAATTGGTATGGATTTTAATTCAGAGTCAGGTCGCACCATGCTGACCAATCTCAAAGAAAACGTTATGAACTCTTTGGTTGATATGGCAGTTATGAAACAAGCCGCCAAAGAAATGGGCTTAAGCGTCACCAAAGAAGAAGAAGACAAACAATATCAAGAATTGCTCAAAGGCAAATTCCAGGGCAACGAAGAAGCTTTTGAAAAAGCCCTGGCTGATAATAAAATCACCCGTGCCGAATTTGACAAGCAGTCCAAAGAGCAAATATTATTGCAAAAAATGTACCAAAAAATCGTTGCGGATGCCAAAGTCGAAGATAAAGATATCCAGGACTTTTACAATGAAAACAAAGCCAAGTTTGAGAGTCCAGATCAGGTTGAAGCGCAACATATCTTGATCAAAGCAGATCCAGACAATGCAGCGGAAATGAAAAAAGCCGAACAAAAAGCCAAAACTGTGATTGCAAAGCTCAAAGGCGGTTCCAAATTCGAAGACATGGCGAAAGAATTCTCCGAAGACACCAGTAACAAAGACAAAGGTGGCGATCTTGGCGCCTTTGGTAAAGGCCAAATGGTTCCCGCTTTTGAAGAAGCCGCTTTTGCAATGAAGCCCGGCGACTTGACCCAACAACCGATCAAAACTCGCTTTGGTTTTCATATCATTAAGCGCGGCAAAACAATTCCAGCGACCACTCGCAGCATGGAAGAAGTCAAACCGATGATTATGGGGCAATTGCAGCAAACCAAGCAACAAGAAGTTTTTGAAAAATGGCTGAAAGAAACCAAAGAAAAAGCCACTATCAAAATCAATGAAGAAATGCTGAAAGTGCCTGAAGCACCTCCAGCCTCTGAAGCATCTCCCAGTGGAGACGCAGCAATAACACCCGAAGGTACTCTGCCTGAAGGCGCTACGACAGAAACAAACCCGGATACTTCCATGCCAGCAGGTGGAGATGCAAAGACTCCCCCCGCTGAACCCAAAACGGAAGCTGGGCAATAAGCCTTTTAATGGCACAAATTGATATTGTTGGGCTGGGCCCCGGTCCAGCCCGCTACCTAACCCTTGAAAGCCGGGATCTCTTGCTATCAGAGATTCCGGTCTATTTGCGCACGTCTGTACACCCTACCGTTGCTGAACTCAAGGCCTGGGGCTGTGTCTACACCAGCTTTGATGCTCTCTATGAGCAAGCCAAAAATTTTGAAAAGCTCTACCAGCAAATCATTGATCAGGTCTTTAGCGAAGCCCGGGCCCATCAGAGAATTGTCTATGCTGTTCCAGGGAACCCAATGGTAGCTGAAAGCACCGTAAGTTTAATGCTGTCCCAATGCCCTGAGGATATCGAGATCAGAGTGATCACCGCTGTCTCTTGTCTGGATGTAATCTTTGAAGCCATCAATCAAGATCCCACCGACGGTTTTTCACTTTTGGACGGGCTCAGTCTAAGCCTCGACAAACTGCATCTCGATCAACCCTTATTGATCACTCAGGTTTATTCTCAAGCCGTGGCCAATGAAGTCAAACTCACACTTTTGGAACGCCTGGATCCTGAGTTTAAGATTACCGTGATTCGCGCCGCCGGCTGTGACGATCAACAAATCGAAAGCATTGCTCTTGAAGATTTAGATCGCTTAGATTGGATCGACCATTTAACAACCGTCTGGGTGCCAGCCGCCCCTCCTGAGTCTCAAGCGCCTTTAGAATACTTACGCTACGTGGTTCAGCGCTTACGCGATCCCAAAAGCGGTTGCCCCTGGGATCTTAAGCAAGACCACTATTCTCTGCGCAAATATGTGATCGAAGAAGCCTACGAAGTGATCACCGCCATTGAAGCCAATGACCCTGAAGCCCTGGCTGAAGAATTGGGTGATCTATTGCTACAAGTCTATTTGCAATCACAAGTCGCTCAGGATCAAGACGATTTTGATCTCGATCAGGTTGCGCTCGGCATTGCCGAGAAACTGGTCTATCGACACCCGCACGTCTTTGGTGACACCGTCGTCATGGATGCTGATGAGGTCAAGCGCAATTGGGAAGTCTTGAAAGCGCAGGAAAAAGTCAACAAAGGTCGCTCTGAATCGGTCTTATCTGACTTACCTACATCCATGCCCTCGCTATCATTAACTGAAAAAATCACCAAAAAAGTGGCACATGTCGGTTTTGATTGGCCTGAGTTTGCAGGTGTTTTAGACAAAATAGACGAAGAATATTTGGAACTCAAAGAAGCCGCCGCCAGCCAGGATCTCAAAGCGATTTTTCATGAATTAGGTGACGCCATTTTTACGCTTGTCAACCTGGCTCGCTGGTTTAAGCTCGACCCAGAAGATGCCTTACGACAGGCCAACTTCAGATTTATTCGTCGCTTTCAATCGATGGAACGCCAATTGCAAGGACGTTCTCTACACGATCTCAGTCAGGCCGAATGGGAACCCCTCTGGAATCAAGCCAAGCAAGAGGTCGGTTAATGATCGGCTTCCTCAAAGGAAAATTGGCTTATCGCACCCGTGACTCAGTGCTGATTGATGTACAGGGAGTCGGTTATCAGGTGCGCTTAAGTGAGCGCCATTTAGCTGACTTAGATCAGCAACCAGGGGAGCCCCTAGAACTGACGACACATCTTCTATCTCGTGAAGATGCCTTAGAGCTCTATGGCTTTAGCAGCCCGCAAGAAAAAGAAATATTTTTGCAACTAACGCGGGTTAGTGGAATCGGTCCGCGCACCGCCCTGGCCATTTTTTCAGCCCTCGATTTACAAGATGTAATCCGAGCTGTCGTTAGCAATCAACCCAAAGTCTTAAGTCAGGCGCCTGGCATTGGTGCAAAAACCGCCCAGCGTATCATTTTAGAACTCAAAGAAAAATTTTCTAAAATGGCACAGGAACTCAATTTAGCTCCTCCCAGTGATAGTAAACTGCCCGGCGGCTGGCACGAAGAAATTGAGATAACTCTCTTGGCCCTGGGCTATGATGCGATTGAAATCTCGCAAACACTTGAGAGCTGGTCAGAGCAAATTCAAGATCAGTCCAGTGCCGATGAAGCCATTCGTTTCTTGCTCTCTAAACTAAGTTGATTGGTCTGATCATTGGCTTTTAAGGGTCACAAAAATACAAAAATTAACATAAAAATAACCTTGTTTTATTAGTAACTTGAAATTAACACGTCAGTTTTGATCCAAATGCTAAGATAATAAAGTAGTAGCAGCAATTCCTCAGGAGGAATCCCCATGAATAACGTCGGATTCAATTACAACCAGGCCCTCTTGGCTGGAGCCGCCCCGCAGCCCATGCCTTATAGCCCTTCTTATAGTGTTCCTATTCAATCCGGTCCCGCACCTCAGCCAGCGACCCCGATGAGAACAGACTCTTATGAAGCAACACGCGACAAAGATGTCGGTGATGTTATTGGTGGATTTTTTACAGGCGCAGGCAAAGCTGTCTATGATATGGGGCATGGACTGTTCTTCCTGGGCAAAACTGTTGGCTACGCTGTTGAACATCCGATTTTAAGTGCTAAAAAAATAGGTGGTGCTGCAGTTTCCGCTGTGACCAACCCAGTTAATACTGCTGTAACCATCGTCAACTTACCTTTTGCGATTGCCAAAGGGGTTGTTAAACCTTATTCACTAGCCCTGCAAAAAGGCAATTATGGCGAAGCTCTGGGTCGCTTTGCAGTTGACTTTACTGTTATTGCAGCCAGCCTAGGCCAAAAATCCGGACCTACTGATCCCATTCCTGACACCCCTCTAGATAATGTCGTCGATGATATTGGTGGCGTTGTAGATGATATCCCTTACACTCCTCCACCGGCTACAGGTGGTGGTGGCGGTATCTCCAATAATCTGTCAGGTGATGTCAAAGACGTTATTTTAGATAATATTGGTTCTGTTGGCAATGTCACGGGTAACGGTAACACCATCAACGTCAATATCGGTAATATCAACGTGGGTGGTGCCCATATTAATGGTTCAACCATGGCTTCCGGTGGCGGCGGCTTAAGCGGCACTGCTGGTGCTGTTCACAATGCCGAAAAAGTCGGTTCAATTGTCGATGATGCAGCCAAGATTATCGATAAAGTAGACGACGCTGCCAAAGCGGCATCTACGACAGCCGAAAGTGCTAAAGCAGTGGGCGCAACGGTGAATGCAGCCACCGCAACAGCTTCAGGTAGTACCGTTGGAACTCGCATTGGCCAAGGTATTGATGTTGTCATTGGTGCACCGGGTAAAGTATTTAATTCAGTCGGTCGTGGTGTTGAAAAACTGGGTCGCGGTATTCAAAATGTCGGCAATGTAATTCTGCATCCGATTGATACCCTCAAAGGTATTAATCCAGTCGCAGCGACTGAGTGGCTCGCCAACGGCATTCGCTCTGGTGGCAACCTGGTTGCCGACGGTATGATCTTCGCAGCACACAATCCACAACAAGCCCTGATTGTAGCAGGTGCAGTAGGCAGAGGTGGCAAGGCCGCAGAAGACATTCTGATGGAGCTGGATCTGGTTCGTTAAAAACCTTCCAAGTTAAACTTAAGCAGCCGGTTTCAAAACCGGCTGCTCTTTATTTTTTGAGGCTATCAAAATAGCTTTGTAGTTCCGCCTTAATGTTAACCCGTTGAGGCTCTGTAAGCCGAATAGTGACGTCCGGGCAGGCACTGGTATACAATAAACGAATCCAGGACTTCATATCGGGCAGAGCCTTTGTAACGGGTGCTACGTGGCAAGCACTACAGTTGGCCACTAAAGCAGGCGTTGTCACCACAGGATTCACCTGAGTAACCCCCGATTGCGAATAAGCAGAGAAGGCTAGACCCCATAAGCTCAAACTGAATCCTAGCGTCAAAAAAAATCTTTTCATATGAACTCCTCACCCTCAAAGCAAATATCGAGCCCAGCATACCATGCATTCTGGCATTTTAAACTCTATCTGAGACGGCGTTGATACCAGCCTCTGAAAACGCTATACTGAATCAGAAGCGTGACAACGAGAAGGTCAACTCTGAGTAGAGCAGAATTTTTTCATCCACAAGAATTTGAAACCCGGTGCGTTCAATCTTTTAAACAAGCCACTGGGCGCCAGGCTCTCCCGGCCAAAACGGGGCATCTTTTGCATTCTCCTTATCGGGTTTTGGTTCGTGTCGGTTTACTAGGTCCTGCCCTGGGAGGACAATGCATTCTCGACTTTCCTTTGCTAACAGCTCTCAATTTATGCTCTCTCAGTTTGTTTCGGCAAAATTTCACAAGTTTAAAACAAGACGCAAGCAATGAAAATATCCTCAAGCAAATTCTGGGACTCCCTCTCGGCAAGCCTGTCCGCTACGACTGCCAGGATACCTGGGTCAAGCGTATAGATGTGCCATTAGGACCTGTTTATAATCATGAAGTCTTAAAAGTCACCCTCAAAGAGCAAGACGGCCATTTAATCGCTATGCGCATTCAAAGTGATCAGCAAAGCGAACAAATTTTGCCTTTAGACACGCAACAGCGAGCAGTTTATACCTTTCAGGGTGTTTCATTTTTATTTCAAGCTCTTAACACAGAGAGTGTCATGATGGAGCTTGATGAATCCGAACAAACCCTGGGGCCTGTCCCACCGGAACAACATGAACATCATATTTTGGCTCAGATCAATCAGCAGGCATATCTGGTCAAGTCAGGCGGATCTCTGGTCAAGTCCAGCCTACTTGAAATGGCAAATCAGATTTCTCCGTCCATGATTCCAACACAACTCACCGGAGATATTAGTCCTCCCCGCTTGATTCCTTCACGTGAGGCGCATCTGCCATTACCCAATCTGAAGCGGTATAATACAGAAGTCTTAATTATGGGGGCAGGTCCCGTTCGCATCAAACTAGAATTGGGTAATATCTCTGATTTGCAGGCACATCACTTAGAAATTTTAAAAGACTTATTCGATCACACTTTCTATCACCCTGAACTCAAAAAAATATTTGGCTCATGAAAAAAACTATCTATTTTCTTATTCTGCTAATCAGCATTCAGCTTTTTGTCTTCCCGGTTACCGCCCAAACTGAAAACAGTTCTGATGACGATAAAAATCCCTGGGCAGCCGCTGGCTTTTCTCTTGTGCTGCCCGGAAGTGGTCAAATGTACGCCAATGAAAGTATTTGGCCAGAAGCACTAATCACCCTTGGCATGGCTGCAGCCGTTGGATTATTTATTTTTTTCAACCAGCAGCGTGCGGACTCTATTTCAGAACGAATGATCAACGGTCAAACACGTCAGGCACCTGATGCTCACTGGGATGCTTTGACCCTCGCTTTTCAAATTGCAGTTCCCAGTTTGTGGCTTTGGAATGCGGGTGATGCGTATAGACAAACCGAAAAACATAATGAAAAAGTGATCAAGGATCTGGATTTTGAACCAAATGCGTATATAATGAAAGAAAATTTAGTTTCGGTAACTCTATGGCAATTTTAAAAGTATTACAATACAATCAAATCAAATCCTTAATTGCAGCAGCAATTATTGGGGGCAGTTTACTGTCGGCTCCTTTAGCTCAGGCAGAAGAAGTCATTCGACTCGATTGGAAACAAGTTCAAAACAGTACAGACCCACTTAAAGGTCTTGATTTACAAAAGCTTGAAGCGGAGAAATTGCGCTTAAGCGATCAAAAAAAGAGCCCCGAAGCAGCAGCTGCTTTGTCTCTTTTGCCAAGTGCAGGCCATTTTTATGCGGGTCAAACTGCACGAGGAGCCTGGGTTTTGGGTGGTTTTGCTGGAACTGCTTTAATTAGCTTCTTAAGCTCTTATCTGCTCAGTAGCATCGACAATAATGTGGCACGAACGGCGGCAGTCATTGCCAATATCGCTCCTTTATCCGCTTACTGGGCCTGGAATATCTCAGACGCCTACTATCAAACCGAATTAAACAACCAAGATATCGACCAAAAAATACGGGACATTTCATTAAAACAAAAAGAATATGGCTATTACTCTACAATCCTTAACTTTAACTTCTAGACTCATTCTGGTATTGACCTTGTTGCTAAGTGGCTGCTCTTTTGCACCCAGTACGCCTCAGGCCCCAGGCTTGATCCGCAAGGCTTTTTCACCTAGCTGGGGCCCTGATGGTCAGCAGTTGGCTTTTTTGTACCGTATTCGACCGGAAGGAACGCAAGAAGTCAAAGACAGCTTATATACGATTCTTTCCAATGGCACGGACTTAGTCAAGGTGCGCTCCCTTTCACCTGCCCGCTTTAAGTCGGTAGATTGGTCACCCAGTGGTAATTTTTTCTTACTCACAACAGAAGATACCGAAGAAATTTACATCACCGAAAACAATGGCCAAAATTTAGAGCGCTTGACCGAAGGCGACCAGGTTTCCTGGCACCCCTTTGAGCAAAAATTTGTATCAACCTTTGATAATACCTGTGAAACTGTTGATCGGGTCGGCGGACGTCAATGTCAACGGCAGATCCGGCTCTTTGATTTAGCGACGCGTACCCATCTGGCGCTTACGTTAAATTTACCCCGTGAAGTCATCGCCCCCACCTGGTCTGCAGACGGCCTCAAAATATCTTGGTTAACGACTTCAACCGAAAAATCGAAAGATTTATCTCGTCGCTTATTAGAGCTACACTCCTTTAATATAGCTAATGAAGATCATCAAATAATTGAAATTCAGCCCACAGAACTGGCATTTAATAACGCAGAGTGGTCGCTGGATCGCAATATATTGGCATTCAATTACTTGAGTCGCATCCAGCTCTTTTTCTTCAATCAACCAGGCTCATTTGAAATTACCCAGGGCATAGAGCCAACACTTTCGAACGATAATACACGCGTGCTATACACCAATTTAATCGGTGAAAATCGCGGGGATATCGCCATATTTGATCGCAGTGACAATAATATCCGTACGATCATTTCCCATCGCCAATTGCCCGATAAATAAACTTTCTTAGTATCCCCTTGGTCGCCTCAATCGTGAGCAGCGTATAATAGAGGCCCATATAAGGAGATATTATGAATCAATTTAATCATTTAGGCAAAACAACCGATTACCCTGATCATCCAGACAAAGCCAAACTGGATACTTTCGATAACCCAGCACCAGGCAGAAACTACGTGATTCAACTGGATTGTCCGGAGTTCACAACTCTCTGCCCGATAACGGGTCAGCCCGATTTTGCCAGAATAGAAATCAATTACACCCCAGATCAAAAATGCATCGAGTCTAAAGCCTTAAAGCTCTACTTATTCTCATTTCGGAATATTGGCAGTTTTCATGAAGCTGTTACCAATCGTATTTTGGATGATCTGGTCGCAGCAACACAGCCCAAATGGATGGAAATCAAAGGAGATTTTTCTGTTAGAGGCGGAATAGCCATTCGTGTACGTGCAGAACATGGGGAAGCGCTAAGTAAGGGCTATTAAAAAGCCCGATCAAAGAAAGATAAAACACGGGCTTTGGTGCGATCCCAGCCTGAAACATCATCCGATTTAAATGGAATCAAGACATGTGCATTGTGCTTAAAAAGTCGATCTTCAACTGTCTTGGCGAAAGTTGCATCGGTGACAGACATATTGAGTTCTTGATTGTTTTCTAAAGCCCGTGTATCTAAATTGGTCGAGCCAATGGTGGTCCAAATGCCATCAACAGTAATCAACTTACCGTGTGAAAAGGCTTTTTTATCTTCGCCAGGATCCACCTTATAAACCTCAGCACCCAACTTTAATAAACGCTCTGCATTTTGCTTATTTAAAGCATCATGAGCAATATTATCAGCTATACCGGGAATAGCGATTTTAACTTGCACACCGCGTTTGGCTGCTGCTTCTAATGCCCGAACCATATCTTCATCAGAAAAATAGGGGCTCATGACATAGACGTTTTTCAAAGCAGAATGAATCGCTGAAATCATTGCATTCTTCGTGTCTTTTTCTTTGCCCACTTCTGAGGGGCTGGTGACCGTAATACGGGCTGCTGAAGTGCCAAAGCGTACATTGGCTGGTAAGCGAGGAGGATTTGCTGGAATTTGGCCACCCGAGCGGCTCCAATTGATAAAAAATTCATTTTGCAACTCCTGCACAGACTCCCCTTCAACAGAAGCCATCAAATCATGCCATTCATTAGCATATTCATCCCCAATATTCATGCCACCTGTAATGCCTTTATAGCCATCAACAAGCACCAGTTTTCTATGGGTAATATTCATATTCTCCCAACTAAACAGCGCCTTATTATAAAGCTTGACGTCAACGCCGTTGGCTTCCATGTATTTGACTACTTCGCCTTTTTCAGTGACCTGACCAAAGGCATCCAGCAAGACTTTGACGTCAACGCCTTCTTTGCGCTTCTCTACCAATTGCTTGGCCATGTCCCAGCCCGCTTGATCTCCATGAAAGAGAAACATCTCAACATAAACACTTTGGCGCGCGGAGGAAATATTTTCAGCCATTTTCTTAAAGGCTTCTTTGCCATCAACTAAAAGCTCAACATGATTATTAAATGTATTACGGGTTCCAGTCGCCATATCCACAGCTCGATTAATGCTAGTGGCAGATGCTTGCTGTTGCAAACGGGTCACCGCAGAGATACGTGAGCCGCCTTTCACATTTAGCTGCAATTGGTCTGCACCAAATACTAGAGAGGGAGCAGCGAGTGTGTTTTGCCGAGGCTGTGGTGTCGGTCCAAAAGGACGCTGAAGGCGTAAATGTTCAGGAGAATTAAGGAGTTGCCATTGATTATTCAATTGAGAGACGGTTTGACGATTAATCAGATTACTCATAATGGCTTCCTCCTGAAACTTGTTGTTAACTTACTTATAGGTTAGAAAGCATTCAAGCTGAAGGAAAGAAACGGTTAAACTTTGTTAAAGGACAGAATTAAACTCGGTAGCGCCCAAGATTCAAATAACGTCCAAGATTTGAATCTTCATGAAGAAAAGGGCTGAGCGCTTCGGGAGTCCCAGTCATAATCGTTTGTATTCCGGGCCCCAGGTCACTTTCAGACGATGCTGTATAAGTCACAATAGCGATACTAACCATCTCTTGTTGCAATCGTCCCTGATAACGTGTCGGATGATCGACTATAGCAACCACATCACCTAATCTGAGATGCTCTAACTGAAATTCCTTTATTTGCTCCAGATCTGTGTACTGAAGATTTAAATCTAAATTCAGACCCAGAGTTTGCTGGCTTGCTGAAACAAGAGCCTGAGCCGAAATTTTTGCCGTCACAGGAATTCTCAACTGATGCTCTTGAACATCTTCTTCTATTTTCATTTTATCGAGTAACTCTGGAGAAACTCCGCCTAGAACTACCTGCTCATAATCAACCAATCTTAAGCCTTGACCAAAAGCACGAATTTGGATCGTATCCTCAAGAGAGATATGTTCAAAAATAGAATCAGGAAAATCAATGAATACCTGTCCGTGCGCTTTAGAAATGCCTGTGATGATTCCTCGAGTCCCTTTGGCCTCACCACTTAAAATTCGTGCCTCATTCCCTAAACAAGCCAACAAAGGGAGTGGACTTTGGGATCTTGACGACACGATCGAGACACATGGAGCAGCATGATCCACAGCCCAACCAAAAACACTGTCTCCGACTTTCAGATTCAAAGCCATTCCCCCAGGACCTTTGGCAGCTGATGCGCTTTGAGTAAAGATTGGGGTGGAAGAAACTCCTTGCAAAAGCATTTCAATAAGTTGTTCTTGATTGGTATTCAACATAGACTAAGTCTCCTGACTCAAAATCTGAGGTACACGAAAGAAATCATCTTCCGTATCAGGCGCATTCATAAAGACATCCTCAACACTTAGCTTTAAATCAACCTGATCTGACCGCACCACATTTTCTAAATTCAAAATATGTGAACTGGGCTCAACCGAATCTGTATTGAGGCGATCTAATTGCTGAACATAAGTTAAAATCTGCCCCATCTGTTCTTGGTAAGCACTGGTTTCAATATCTGATAATTTTAGACGTGAGAGTTTGGCGATATGCAGAACCTGTTCTTTTGGAATAGACATAAAATCCCCTGAAAATAAGTATGCTAAGCATTCTACCAATTATCAGGCCACAAAAAGCAAGCAAACCAGGGCGTTTTGCTCTAAAAAAGCAAAAATTAAAAACTGTGGATAACCTGTGGATAACTTTTCAGGTTTTGTGGAAAGAATGTGGAAAGCAGGCTAATATTCGTTAATAAAATGCCATCTAATCATGTTATATCAAGGCTTAAGCCATTGTGGAAAACTATTATTTATATCAAAAATCGTAATTGACAATCCACAAAACCTGTGGATAGCCTGTGGATAAGTCAAGGCCAAGCTGTGGAAGTAATGTGTATATATCACTTGACTCCCGACAGCTTTGAGGCAATAGATCCACTCAAGATCCAGCTCCGATCCAGGGGATCCGGCTCACAAGGATCCCCTCCGCTTTTCAAAGAAGATCCCCTGCACATTTCCACTGTATGAACTCAAATACAGTCGACATAAAATCAGGTATATGCAAATCTTAGTCCAGCCTATTTGACCACTAGATCTAAAGTTAAAGCTCACAATGAAATAATCGTACTAAAGCAATCATAAATAAGCCTTTACAGAAAACATGTGACAGTCGACACATGGTGTGTTGATCACATATTTGTCGGCTGATGATCCCTGATCTCACGTTAATATTTGAAGAAAGTTTTAAACAAGACATCCACAAGCCTTCCACAAGTCAGGGAGTAGATCCACCCCCTGGATCTGATCAGGGGATCTCAAGTCCCCAAATGTCGAGAGAGCTGTCTATTTAATGTTTGCTCACCAAAAATAGTAGACAGATGTTGAAAAACAAAATATACTAGTAGACAGATCAGGAAAGAAATATTTTTCGGGTTCAAAAAGCCTACTTTAATAAGTTTTGTTGATTTTTATTAAAATCTGCAAACACTCCTGTGGACAAGCGTGTGGATAAACAGAATTTAACCTGTTGAAAATTTTGTTGAAAACTTCTGTCTTGTGGATAAGTACTCATTTCATCCACAGGCTATCCACAAGTCCACTTTCGTTTCTATTCCAATGCTCATAAGGCTTTCCATTGACTTATCCACATTTCCACAGGCTCTACTATTACTATTTATAGATAGTATTTAAAACAGTAGTTAAGATCTTATCTTTTAGCTAGATTAAGGTTTTGCAAACCTGTGATGGGTGTGTTAGCTTGGTTATGCACACCAAAGCGATTCAAATGTGAGAAAGATAATCATGAAGGTCACCTGCCAAACTGAAGATTTGAAAAAAACCCTGCATGCTGTACAGCGTGCTGTGGCATCCAAAGGAATTCTCCCGGTTCTAAGCAATGTTCTATTGGTATCAGATGAACAAAACCGTTTCTTGAAAATGGTCGGTACCGATCTGGAAATCGGTATTGAAAGCCGCTTTGAAGCTCATACTGAGGAAGCTCTCCAAATTACCCTGCCAGCCAAAAAATTATTTGAAATTATCAACAAATTTCCAGATGATGAACTCAGTTTTGATTTTGGCCAGGAAGGCAAAGTCACACTTCGAGGTCAAAACCTGACGGTTCATTTGAATACTTTGCCCGCAGATGACTTTCCCAAGCTGCCTCAAGTTCAAAGAGACACAGTGATTGAATTAAATTTAGCTGATTTTGGCCGAGCCATACGCCAAACAAGTTTTGCTGCTGCCTCTGATGCAGCAAAAACAATTTTAACCGGAATCAATCTTCAATTAGATGGAGAGCAAATGCGCCTGGCTGCTACAGATGGGTATCGTCTGGCCGTTAGACATTTTACTTTGGAGCAACAAGCTCCTAATCATAATTTTATTGTGCCCAGACGTACACTCATTGAACTTGAAAAATTGGTAAAACAAGACGAGCAGGATAGCTTATTAATGAGCTTTTCAGATTCACACATTCTGTTTGAGGTCGGCGATAAAATCATCACTTCACGTTTAATTGAAGGTAAGTACCCAGACTATAATAAAATTCTACCCAAGCAATTTCAACGCAAGGTTTGGCTTGAAACGCGTCCTTTCTTAGCCGCTGTTGAAAGGGTTTCTATCATGTCATCTGAACAAACGCATGTGATCTCATTCGGCTTAGATGCTGATAATATGGTGATTTCAGCTGGAGCTGAACAAGGACAAGCTAAAGAAAATCTCTCAATTAAATTAGAGGGTGAGCCGATGAGTATTAGCTTTAACGCCCAATACTTAATTGAAGTATTAAGAACCTATGCTGAAGAGTCTAGCCACTTATTGCTTCAACTCAACTCAGAAGTCCAACCAGTGATTGTTAACGCTGTTGAAAATGATGATTATGTTTGCATGTTAATGCCCATTAAACCCTGATGTGTTAATCGAACATTTAACTCTTCAACATTTTCGCAATTATGATTTTTTGGATATTGATCTCACTGATCAATATCGAATCGCTTTGATTGGCCCCAATGCCCAGGGTAAGAGTAACTTTATGGAAGCTATATATACTCTGGGTTTTGCTAATTCATTTCGCAGTCCACAAGTTAACAATTTAATTCAATGGGAACAAAGTCAAGCAAGTTTAAAATGTCGTTGCCGTTTACAACGTGGAGATGACTTTTTACTGGGCATTGAAGTACGCAAAAATGGAAAACGTCTGGTACAACATAACCATACTTACCAAAAGCGTCTGGCTGATTATATAGGCTATCTTAAAATCGTATTCTTTTCACAAGGTGATCTTGATTTGATTAAAGGCCAGCCATCCAAGCGTCGAGCCTATCTTGATCAAATTATTGTACAAGTCAGACCCGGTTATTATGCTCTCTTACAAAAATATAATCGTGTTATGAAACACCGCAATAGTCTTCTTAAAACTTATAAGAAGCAACGGAAGACTGCCAGTGATCAACTTGAAGAACTTGAGCTCTGGGATATACAATTAAGTCAGATGGCTGCAAAAATAATCTCTCAAAGAAAGCTAACTCTGAAAGATTTAGTGCCTTTGATCCAGCAATCTCAAACAAATATGTCAGGTATGAACGAAAGTGTTAGTGTGGAGTATCGTTCGCAAACTGAATCCACAGAAGCAGCTGAAATTCTAGAAATGCTTTTTAAAAAACGTGAGCAAGATCTCTTTCGGGGACAAACGTCGGTGGGGCCTCATCGGGATGACCTTATTTTAAAGCTTGAGCAAAGAGAATTAAAAACTTATGGCTCTCAAGGTCAAATCAGAACGGCAGCTCTGGCTATGAAAGTGGCTGAACTACACTATGTAGAGCAGGAGTTTGGAGAGTACCCGCTACTCTTATTAGATGATGTCTTTTCGGAGCTAGACATACGGCGTCAACAATTGTTGATTCAACAAATTTCAATTGAATCTTTACAAACGTTTATTACGACAACACATTTAGATAATACAGTTCAAAGATTGTTGACGGATCAAGGTTTGATCTTACATGTACGAGAAGGGAAGGTCATAAAAGGATGAAGCGTCTCAAAGACTTTCTCGACCCATACCTTGAAAATCATCAGTCAAAACAAAGCTTTAATTTACTCAATATCTTAAAGCGTTGGGATGACCTTTTAGGGCCTTTTTTAGCAGCTCAAATTACGCCTGTTGCTTATCAAAAAGGGGTTTTGATCTGCCAGGTTTCACATAGCACTTTAATTCAAGAGTTGCGCTTTATTGAAAAAGATATTATCAACAAATTGCGTTTTATTAATGGGGGGGAAAAGATTCGGGCATTAAAATTGGTGGTTTCCGCTCCAAATCGTCGACAAGATTCGGAGCAGCTAACGCAGATTTCCACAGCTTTTCAACAACGCTACCAAAGCTTGTGTTTGCCAACCACCCCTGTCGACCTCAGTGTCGCTGAAACACAGCAAATCTATGTCGAAAGCCAAATAATCCAGGACGAAAAATTGAGAATACGCAGTCGAAAATTAATTCAGGCCTTATCTAAAAGACAAAAGCAATTGGCTGCTAAGCATTGGCCTGTTTGTACCGCTTGTCAATCTTATTACGAACCGCTCTATCGTGCTTGCCCTTATTGTCATGGGACAGCAAATGGATAATATCCAAGACTCATATTATGAATTGGTTAATTTAATTCATAATACAGAGCAGCAACCCCAAACCGAACTGCATGATGTTTTTGTCAGCTTTGTTAGACGTTTAAAAAATATTCTCAATTTTAATGGAATTGCTTTGATTCGCAAAGAAGTCAAAAATACGTATAGCCTCAGTATGCATTTGGGTTTTCAAGAAGCCTTGCCCAGTGATGCCTGGCTTAATGAGATGTCCGTTGTTTACGATTGGGTCAATAAAAAGGGGGGGAGTATTTGTTTACCTTCTGCTTTGGTACCTGACCAAAACGATTTGATCCTGGCGCTTAAAATCTATCAACATGATCTGGGTATTTTACACTTGATCACTCCCCAAGATCCGCTAGACATTTCTCAGCATCAACAAATCTGCTTAACATACATTTCTCAACAAATGTCACGCTCACTACTTTACCTCCAACATTTAAGACAAAAAGAAGTCGACTTACAATATGAAAAGGTCCACTCGATGGGTCTTATGTTGTCCGGTGTCATGCATGAATTAAACTCACCATTAATGTCGATTAATGGCTATGTTGAGCTCTTGCAACAAGAGCTTAACCTTGAGCCAAGCACCTCCGTTGATGCAATTGATTATATTCAGACCTTAGGTCAGGAAACACGCCGTGTTTTAGAAATTGTTAAAAGCATGTTGAAATATGTTAGAAAACAGCCTTTAGAACTGGAAAGTTTTGATCTTAATCGTCTGATTTCGCGGATATTAAATCTATTTGATTTTCAGTTGAAGCAACAACAGATTCAAGTCCATTTAGAGTTTCAGCCCAAAACGATTGAGCTTGTTGCTGAACAGGCTCAAATCCAACAAGTCATGATCAATTTACTTACCAATGCTTTGCAAGCTTGTGAAAAAAGCACTTCAGCAAATCATCAAATCTGGATCAACACCAGAGAATCTGCAACGGGGATTTATATAGCTCTTAGGGATAATGCTGGGGGAATTGAAGAGACTGATTTAGAGGATGTATTTGCTCCTTTTTTCACGACAAAAGAAGCCGAACATGGAACGGGTGTCGGCTTGAGTTTAAGTCACAAAATGATTGTGGAGCACGGGGGCAGTATACGAGTATGGAATGAATCAGAGCCTGCTGGAGCTTGTTTTGAAGTATTCTTGCCTCGAAGAGAAGCCGTAATCAAGCCTGATCGCCAAACGGGTAGGGACACGGCTCAATCGGCTCGCATTTTGGTTATTGATAATGAGCCAACGATTTTAAAATATCTCGATATGATTTTAAAACAAGCAGGCCATCAAATTGTTGTTGCAGATTCTTTAGAAACAGCTTTAATCAGTATGAAAAATCAAAGTTTTGATCTATTTGTCTCAGATTTCTTTTTAGACCATTCCAATGGTAAAGTTATTTTTGAGGCATTAGAGGTCTTTGATACTGATTTAAGAACCAAAATGATATTTTTAACGGGTGCCGTACTTAATGAGCCTTTTCAGCAATTCCTGCAAGATCAGAAATTAAAATGCCTTTATAAACCTTTTTATGCACAAGAATTATTAGATCTGATTCATGATAGACTTACAGTGACATGAATCCGCTATTTAATATTGATACATTACCAACTCTTCCTGTGATTGCTGGGCAAGTCTTAGAGCGCTTAAATAACCCCAATTCATCGGTTCAGGATATTGCAGAAATTATTTTGAAAGATCAATCTCTGTCTTCAAAAATTCTACAATTGGTTAATTCCGCATTTTATGGATTTCCTAAACGAATCGGAACCGTGAGTCATGCGATTTCGATTCTAGGTTTTGAAACGGTCCGGGGCTTAGTTTTGGGAGTTTCTATATTAGACACTTTCAAAATTCAAGAATTTGATCTCTACCTCTTTTGGCAGCACTCGATTCAAAGCGCCTCTCTGATGAGTTTCCTTGCTGAAAAATGGAATTACCCTAGAAAAGACGAAGCTTTTACGATAGGATTGATTCATGACGTTGGCAAATTGGTATTTATGTTGAAGGCCCCTGAAGCCTATCAGGATATCTGGGATGAAGCTTCAAGCACGCGTCTAGAAAAAGAAACCCAGACCTTTCAGTTGAATCATGCTGATCTGGGCGCGCAAATCGCTTCTGCCTGGAATTTTCCCGCAAACTTTATTCAAGCTATTCAAGCACACCACCAAAAACCTACACTCCCTATCCAGCAACAAAATTTAGCACATATGTGCTACTTTGCAAATCTCCTGGATCATTTTGTCGTACAGCCTGAATTACTCAGCCCAGCACAAATGAGTGAATTAAAGCAGCTTGACTTTGATTTAGCTGAGGTGAATACTTATGTTAGCTCAATTCAAGATGAAGTCCGAGATTTTCTTAAAACGTTAGCGACTTAATGCGCTTAGAAAGAATATTCTCTTTTTTAGGCCAATGTCCTGAATCCATTTATTTGGTGGGTGGTTGTTTGCGTCAACGATTGCTTGGCTTGCCCGTGAATGATTACGATTTTATTGTGTCACATGGTGCGATTGAATTGGCCCAATTATTGGCTCAGACCTTTAAATTACCCTGGTTTATTCTTGATAAAGAGCGAGATATGGCACGTGTCGTCATTAATCAAATTGAGTTTGATTTTGCTCGCATTGCCGGTCCTGATTTGCTTCATGACCTTTCTCAACGGGACATTAGTATTAACGCAATGGCTTATCCTGTTGATGTTGGAATACTCTCTGAACAATGGCAAATCAATTCTGATTTGCTAATAGATCCTATGGGAGGCTATCCCGATTTAAAACGTGGATTGATTAAAGGTATTTCTCAATCTAACTTTGAGTCTGATCCCTTGCGTTTGCTTCGCGTCTTTCGATTTTCTGCTCGACTCGAGTTTGAAATCGAGCCACAAACATTAGCTTGGATTCACAGCTTATCTCGGCGCATTCAAGAACCTGCTAAAGAGAGAGTGATGCATGAATTGTTCTTGCTGCTAAGTAGCGAAGCATCAACGAAAACCTGTCTTCAGATGCTACCAAGTGGTTTATTGGGTATTATTTTAGATTCTACTTTTGAGCACTTAAATTTTGCATGTCAGACTTTAGAGCGCTTTGAAAATCGTTCTATTACGAGACGAGAAAAACTCAATCCCTATTTAGAGCGCACGACTGCAGGTGAGCGACATATGCTATTTTTGATTAAATTGGCTTGTCTAACATTGCCTGTGTGCGCTACTGGACAAAAATGCCCTGAAAGCTCTCTTATACTTGAGAAAACACGTCTTGATTTGAGTCGCTTAGAGATAGATACACTTGTGTTGTGGAATAAGAATATAAAAAAACTGCTATCAGGATGTCCACTAGATAGCTTGCTTGATAAATTTAGATTCTTACAAGAAACGGGCGTTCATATTATTAGTTTGTGGCTAATCTATCTCGCCCTTCCTTCTACAGATCCAAATGTGAGCAAAAATTTAGAGTCTCTCGTCTCTGAATGGCTAAATCCCGAATCTCTCTTAGCCCACCCCCCAGCCTTAGTGAGTGGACATGATATTTTAGATCATCTTAAATTAAAACCAGGCCCCCAAATTGGACTGTATATTCAGTCCATTAAGGAGGCCCAGGTACAGGGGGTGGTTGTTGATCGCAATTCAGCCCTGAATTATTTAGCTGATTTAGCCGCGAATGATACGCAATAAGTCATCTCTCAATGATTCCATATTTTCTTGGCTATCAGCTTCACAGTTCAGTCTAAGCAAAGGCTCTGTATTGCTCTTTCTCATGTTCAGCCACCAGGTATCTCCTATAATCGATAAGCCGTCAATTTCAACAACTTCGCCCTGAGATTGATACTTTTGACGAATGGCTTCAATCACAGCGTCAGCATCCTCTACTTCAGAGTTAATTTCACCCGAAATAAAGTATTTTTGGCGAGCTGACATAATTTCAGAGAGGGGTTTGTTTTCAAGCGAGATCAATTCTGCTGTCAGAAAGACAGGGAATGAAGAGTTGTCCGCGTAAAATTCTTCATTGAACTTAAAGTAAAAATGTCCACTGACTTCTCCACCCATGATCGCGCCTGGGGTTTCCTTCATTTTAGACTTCATGAAGGCATGTCCAACTTTCCACATGAAAGCTTTACCACCGGCTTCTTCGATCACTTCACGCACATAACGACTGCCTCTGACATCGTAAAAAATGGTACTACCAGGCGCGCGTTTCAATAAATACTTACCCAGACGACCCGTCATAAAGTCTCCATCAATAAACTGCCCCTGGTCATCGACAAAGAAAGCACGATCACTATCGCCATCAAAACCGACGCCAAAGTCAGCTCCCAATTCTTTAACTTTGGCAATTAAGTCCAGGCGGTTCTCTTCAATTAAAGGGTTAGCTTCGTGATTTGGAAAATTACCATCAGGTTCAAAGAACATGGGGATGACTTCGATCGGTGTATTTTCAAACATTTTTGGAGCGACCATTCCGGCCATGCCGTTTCCGGCATCCATGACGACTCGAAGAGGCTTAATTTTGTCCAAATTAACCCGTCCATGCATAAAACGGACATACTCTTCTAGCATGCCTGGCTTGGGGATAATCTGCCCTTGTGTTGCGCCCGTTTTAAAGGTGTCAGAAAGATAGATTTTCTCGATATCTTTGATACCACTTTCTCCGCCAATCGGGGTTGCATGTTGTCGAACCATTTTTAAGCCATTATATTGACCTGGGTTATGAGAAGCAGTAATCATAATGCCTGCATCGGCGCCCAGATGCTCAACGGCAAAGTAAAACATATCGGTCGTGGACATTCCGATATCGTAAATGCTTGCGCCTTGCTCGGTTAGACCACGACAAAGCTCTTTAAAAATGCCCGGGCTAGAAGTGCGCATATCGCGACCAATGACGATATACTTTGCCCCCAGAAAATCGACAAATGACTTGCCTATTTTATAAGCAATTTCTTCATTAATTTGCTCCGGATAAAGTCCACGAATATCGTATGCTTTAAAGATGGTTCCCATGTCTAAGCCTCACTCATTTTTTCTGTTTTGATTAGTTCTTGTACAATTTCATCACAGCGTTGGCACAGGTCTTCCTGCTGCGTGTTTTCACCCACTTCTGGGCTGGTTTTCCAACAGCGGGCGCATTTGTTGCCAGATGCTGGGGTTATCGCTACTGCGAATTTCTCTGTTTGTTTATTAAGTTCTCCCACAGGAGCCTGTGTGGCAAAGTCTAGTTCGGCAACGATAAAAACCTGCCTAAACAGCTCTTGGTGGGTCTGTAGATAATTTTGAATCTCTGGCTGGCTATGATACAGGCTTGCATTTGCTTCCATTGAACGACCAATTTTTTTCTGGCTACGCGCTTCTTCCAATAGCAAATTCAATTCATCCCGAATCGACATGATTTCTGCCCACTGATCAGCCAGTTTCTGATCCTGCCATTCAGATTTAGCTTCTGGAAAGCTTCCCAGTAAAACACTTTCAGCCAACTGACTTTGAAGGGCGGGAGGAAGTTTTTCTCTAGCATCTTCTGCCATATGGGTGAGAACAGGCGTGATGATCCCAAGTAAAGACTGCAATACTTCCCAGAGTACGGTTTGAACAGAGCGTCTTAGCTTACTGTCGCTGGCTTCGATATAAAGAATATCTTTGACAATTGCAAAGTAGACATTGCTTAAATCAACCACACAGAAGTTTTGTAGTAATTGATAAAAACGATAGAAAGCAAAACGCTCAAAGCTATCAGTCATTTGCTGAGTGACCTGATTGAGTTGGTGTAAGGTAAAGCGATCCAACTCACTTAAATCCGTATAGGCTAAGGCATCCTGTTGGGGATCAAAATCGTATAGGTTAGAGATTAAAAATCGAATCGTATTTCTGATTTTACGATAGATGTCAGCCATTTGCCCTAAGATCTCATAGGACACTTTCACATCACTGGTGTAGTCGACAGATGCAACCCATAAACGCAAAACATCGGCTCCGTATTGTTGAATCACTTTGGAAGGCTCAACGACATTGCCAACCGATTTGCTCATCTTTTTGCCTTCACCATCTAATGCGAAACCATGGGTCAAAACCTTTTTGTAAGGGGCTTCTTGGTAGGCGGCAATTGAAGTTAATAATGACGATTGGAACCAGCCCCGGTGTTGATCTGAGCCTTCTAAATACAGGTCGGCAGGTGCATGTAGCTCAGGACGGAGTCTTAAAACACCGCTATGACTAGTGCCTGAATCAAACCAGACATCCATGATATTGCTATCTTTTTCAAAATCCGTCCCCTGACAATTAGGGCAATTAAAGCCAATGGGCATCAAATCTTTGGCTTCGTGCTTCCACCAAATATCGCTGCCATGTTCAGAGACGATCTCAGCAACATGTTCAGTTAAGGTCTGTGTTAACAATACCTGATTACAATTCAGACACTCAAATGCAGGAATAGGAACTCCCCAAACCCGCTGTCTGGAGACGCACCAATCTGTGCGATCCGCGATCATATTTGCAATACGATCATGTCCACTGGCAGGGATCCACTCGACTTGATCTACAGCGTCCAATGCAGCTTGCCTAAAACCATCAACTGATGCGAACCATTGCTTGGTAGCTCGGTAGATTAAAGGGGTTTTACTGCGCCAGCAATGTGGATAAGAGTGTTTGAAAGTACTGTGCTTCACTAACTTTTCTTTTGCTTGTAGCAAGTCTACAACCGGCTGGTTGGCATTTTTATAGAATTCCCCCTCAAATCCAGGTGCTTCTGAGGTGAATTTACCATCTCGATCAACAGGAGATAAGATTCCCAGGCCATATTTTTCGCCGACTTCATAATCTTCCATGCCGTGTCCAGGAGCTGTATGCACACATCCTGTCCCGGCTTCAGTTGTGACATGGTTGCCCAGGACAATCGGAGCTGTGCGCTCATAAAAAGGGTGTTGGTACTGTAAGCCTTCGAGGTCTTTGCCTTTGCATTGGTAAATAATTTTCTGACTAGACAGTCCAGTGGCCTGTATGACGGCTTCTACCCGTTCATGTGCAATCACCCAAACTTCATTATTTTCAGCTTCAATGAAGTCATAATCAAACTCTGGGTTTACAGCGATGGCCAGGTTTGCAGGTAATGTCCAGGGAGTTGTTGTCCAGATGACAAAGTGAATCTGCTTTTGGGATAAAGCTTCAGGCAATTTGTTTATTTCACTGTTCAGCAAGGTCATTTTGACATAAATGCTATGAGACTGGTGATCCTGATATTCAACTTCGGCTTCTGCTAAAGCTGTCTTGCAATCCACGCACCAATAGATTGGTTTGAGTCCTTTATAGATATAGTCTTTACCCACCATTTGAGCAAAGACTCTGAGTTGAGCCGCTTCATACTCAGGTTGCATGGTCAAATAAGGCGCTTCCCAGTTCCCCATTAACCCCAGGCGATAAAAATTATCGCTTTGACCTTGTAGACTTTCGAGGGCAAATGCTTTGCAAGCTTCTCGAATAGATAGAGGCGTATCTTCAGGGTTATTTTTCTTCTTTTTGGTGACTTCGTGCTCAATCGGTAATCCGTGGCAGTCGTAACCAAAAATGATGGGACAGGCATGACCCTTTAATGTTTTATATTTGACAACAATATCTTTGAGAACGCGGTTGAGTGCGTGACCAATATGAATTTTTCCTGAACTTAAGTAGGGGGGGCCGTCATGTAAAATATACGAACCCTTTTTGCGTTCCTGTAAATTCTTTTCATAAATTCGTTCAGACTTCCAAAACTCTTGAAGCTCAGGTTCTCTTTTGACAGAGTTTGCCCGCATTGAAAAATCAGTCTGGGGCAAATTAAGTGTTTTTTTGTATTCCATTGTTCTACCTTACATGCAATCACATTTCTATCAATGGTAGCACTATTTTAATCAAAGCTGTCTTGATTAATCGAGGTAGTTAGGGTAAGGGTAAACCGCTTTCATATCAAGAAAATAGCGGGTCTCTAAAGCATGTGGGCCGATGCCCATGCTTTTTAATTGTTGTCCCAATGGATGTTTGCCAAAGACAATCATAGAGGCGCTTGGGTCCCGGTTAGAGTCATGTGAACACTCGATCATGACACGATTTTCACAAACCACGTTTTGCTTAATCGAATAGTATTTGAGCTCTTTGGGATATTCTTTGACATACTCTGGCCGTCGAACGCGTAATGTAAACAGGCGTTCTTCTTCAGAAACCTCGACTTCTTGGACGCGTTCATCAATCATTTGGTGATTGATTTCAGCCAGAAATTCGGGGTAGCCCCAAATTTCAGTTTGAACTTCATAAGCTTCAGAACTGGTGATTGCTTCTTTGTGAATATAATAGCCTTTATTGGCCCAGGATTCTTCGAAAAGCAGAGGAAGATAAGACGGAGCCGGTCGTTTTCCGATCGTCACCGGGATGGCTATTGCAACGGATTTGAAGGGAGGAATTGAACCATGATTGCAATAGGTCTGAATAATAGCGACGACACTGATACCTGAGCTACGGCGAATGGGATGCATGCGTTCATGAGGCACCAGGGCTTTAAGCAGGTCTAAATTGGCCTCAAAGTAAGAGATAAACATTTCAGCACGATAAAAACGCACAGGCATCTCAATCCCCGATTGATTATCCAGGCTGGTTTCTAAATTGTCAAAAATACCTTTTCTGCCAAACATATCTTCATTCTATCACCCTTTGCTTAGGGCGCAAACATGCGTGGTACAATAGAAACTTGTAAATAGCAAGGTTCGAAAACTATGACACTATCTAAAGCACCTCCTACGCTCTCTCGCTTGTCTCAATTTATTGAGACTTTTGGTGAGTTTACTATTTTTTTGGGCGAAGCCTTTCGTTTTTTGTTTAAGGGGCGTGTACACTGGACAAATACCCTGCGACAAATGGCCTTTATTGGTACTGATTCTTTACCGATTGCCTTGATTACGGGATTGGCTGTAGGTATGGTTTTTTGCTTGCAAATTTCGGGCATTATGATCAAGTATGGTAGCTCCAGCGTCATTGGAGGGGTGACTGCAATGTCATTGGCTCGTGAATTAACCCCTTCTTTTACTGCGGTTGTGGTCGCGGGCCGAGTCGGAGCGGCGATCACTGCTGAAATTGGTTCGATGAAAGTCACCGAGCAATTAGATGCGCTGACTGCGATGGCTGTTCCCCCGATGTACTATCTTTTACTTCCCCGTATGCTCGCTTCTGTCGTCATGCTTCCTTTATTAACCCTTGTGTCTCTTGCTGTCGGGATTGGTGGTGCAACTTTTGTTGCCGTGACGGCCAGCGGCTTATCTTTAACGGGGTTTGTCGAGTCGATACGCTCCTTACTTTACATTGAAGATGTCGTGAAATCTCTGTTTAAAGCAGCTTTTTTTGGTTCAATGATTGCTTCAGTGGCTTGTTACTACGGAGTTAATACAGGTCAGGGTGCGCAAGGTGTTGGCCAGGCGACAACAAAGTCTGTTGTCACTTCTTTGATTGCCATTTTTATTTCTAATTATTTTCTTTCTTTCTTGCTGTTTTCAGTGATGGCTGACAAATGATTAAAGTTGAAGATATTCATAAGAGCTTTGGGGCTAAGCAGGTTTTACGAGGTGTTGATCTTGAGTTTGAAGATAATAAATCAACCGTTGTTATTGGTCCATCTGGCTGTGGTAAAAGTACGATCCTCAGATTGCTTTTACGTTTGATTGAACCCACTCAAGGGGGGATTTGGCTGGATGACACGGACATTTACTCTCTGAATAGAGATAAACTCGATGAATATCGCTCTTTATTCGGTATGGTTTTTCAGTCGGCAGCCTTATTTGATTCCTTGAAAGTCTGGGAAAATGTGGGCTTTATGTTTCTGGAGAACTCCGATAAATCCAAAGCTGAGATCAAAAAAATTGCTGAAGAGAAACTTGAAATGGTGGGCTTGGCAGGCTCTGCTGATTTATTTCCCTCCGAGTTAAGTGGCGGTATGCAGAAGCGTGTGGGTATTGCTCGGGCGATTGCGCGGAATCCCCAAATTCTACTTTATGATGAACCCACCACAGGCTTAGATCCGGTGACGTCAACGGTGATCGAAGATCTGATCAATAATTTACAAGACCAAATTGGCGGCATTTCGATTGTGGTGACTCATCAATTGAGCACGATTTTCCGCACAGCCGATCGCATTGTGATGTTTTATGAAGGCCAGGTTTTGGGCTCTGGCACACCTGATGAGATGAAAAACTCTCAAAACGATACCATACGTAACTTCTTAGAAGGAAAAGTGACCTCATGAACGCTGCTTTTAAAGTGGGTTTAATTGCCCTGCTCGCAATTGGAACCAGTCTTTTCGCCATTATCTTTATTTGGCAAATTAACCCCTATTCTTCTTATCCACTCTATGGCTACTTTTCTCATGTTGGTGGAATTGCCACTGGCTCTGAGGTGACCTTAATGGGGGTGCGTATTGGTGAGGTTGTCGATATTATTCCTGAACCCCAAAAACGGCGCGTTAAAGTGGGAATGAGTATCGATAAAACCCACCAGATCCCAGTGGGTGCTACCTTTACGATCGTCACAACCGGCCTGGTGGGCAATAAAAGCCTTGAAATTTTACCTCCTGTAGCAGACGTAGATGTTTTTTTAGAGCCGGGCTCTGAGGTGACTGGTATTCCCCCTTCTAGTTTGGATGCTATCTTTACTGAAGCTCAGGAAATGTTGAAATCAGCCCGTTCTTTGGTTGAAGATGAAGAATTGCGTATGGATATTAAGAAGACCGTAAAAATGGTTTCGAACGCTTCCACACAAATGAACGAACTCTTTAAAGATATTCGAGTGGCTACAAAAGGTTTTGGGCGCATTACCAAACAAACAGAGTCCTTGCTGGCTCAGGTGAACGCTGCAACTGCCGCCACGATTCCTGAAATTCAAAATATTGTAGGCTCAGTGCGACAGATTGCTTATAATACAGAAAGCGTTTCTCGCCGTGTAAATACTTTGGTTAATGATCAAGCTGTCTTTGATGACAGCAAATCCACGCTTCGAAATGTTAAAGACATTACGGGTAAGTGGAATCTGTTAACGGACGATCTCAAAAAATTATCTGGCCGAGTAGACAAGGTTCTGGACAACACAGAAGGAATTACCAATGATATTCGTGAGATTACTTCAGATAAAGAAATCAAAGCGAGTGTTAAATCGGTTGCCCGCAATGCCAGCCGTTTAAGTAATACAATTTTGGCACTGGGCAACTCTGATGAAAATCGAGATAAACTAGATATCGATATTCGGACCGAAGCTTTAGGTGTTGCGAATCTGTCTCAGGATTTCAAGGTCACACCTGGAGCACAAGTCAATTTTAACGTCTTCGGTAAATTGGGGCTGGACATTCCCATCTCCTATTTCCGAGTCGGTTTGGATGAAATCGGTGACTCTAATTTGATTAACCTTCAAGTGGGAACAACAGTAGGCGACGATTCAGGCATTATTCGTCTGGGTCTTGTCCGGGGACGAATTGGGGCAGGAACAGACATTAATTTCTCTTTTTTAGATCGTCCATTGACGATAAGCGGTGAGCTCTATGATATTAATGCACCGCATATGCGTCTGGGGTTCTTACAAAATATCTATGAGGACTATGGGATGTCTTTCTATTGGGACAACCAATTTCTGACAGGAATCAATGAGTTTTCATTGGGGGTTCGTTGGCAGCCTGGCAGTCGTCCGGAGCCTAAAAAATCACCCATCTTATTTGACGAGAACTAAGCACAAAGCCGTTGAGCGCCTGTCCTAAACTGGATTGCTTCGGTCAGATGGCTTAATTGAATCGTTTCTGAAGAGTCTAAATCAGCAATGGTTCGTGCCACTTTCAAAATGCGATGATAAGAACGGGCGCTTAAGCCCATTTGTTCAACGGCTTGCTCCAAAATCTGGCGACTGGATCTGTCTAGTTCACAAAATTGCTCAACGGCTTTCGCCTCCATTTTGGCGTTAATCTGATTTGTGGTTTGTTGAAAGCGTTTTTGTTGAGTCTGTCTCGCAGACAATATGCGTTCTCGAATCTGTTCTGAGCTTTCAGACTCTCCTTTGATCGAGAGCTCTTTGCTTTCTAAGCGAGGAACTTCTAAAAAAATGTCGATTCTATCTAAAACAGGACCGGACAGTTTATGCCAATAGCGTTGAATCTGCATTGGACTGCACGTACATTGGCGATAGCGATCTCCCCGATAACCACATGGGCATGGGTTGAGAGAAGCGACCAACATAAATTGAGCTGGATAAGTCAGAGATAGCTGGGCTCGAGAAATCGTAACTTCTCCATCTTCTAGGGGTTGACGCAAGACTTCCAAAACTTCTCGGCGAAATTCTAGCAATTCATCTAAAAACAAGATGCCTCGATGGGCTAATGAGATTTCACCAGGCTTCGGAATACTAGATCCACCTACCAATCCAGCTGGAGAGATTGAATGGTGAGGAGCTCGGAAAGGTCTGAGTAAAGATAGTTTTTCTTGCGGGGCTATTTGCCCGGAAATACTGTGAATTTTTCGGCACTCAAGGGCTTCTGTAAAGCTCATTTCTGGAAGGATGCCGGGCAATCGCTTGGCCAACATTGTCTTGCCACTGCCAGGTGGCCCCAACATGAGTATATTGTGCCCACCTGCTGCAGCGATTTCTAAGCCACGTTTGGCATAAGCCTGTCCTTTGACTTCTTCAAAATTTAAGCTACATGTTCTTTGCGTGCAATGATTGTTGCCTTGAAAAGGATGAGGATGTGCTTGCTCTGGATGGTGCAATACTTCTACGGCTTGTTTCAAATCGGCGACACCATAGACTTTGATTCCCTCTACTAAGGCAGCTTCAGGAGCATTTTTTTCGGGCACAATAATCGATGAAAGTCCTGCTTTTTTAGCCGCCAGGGCCAATGGCAATACGCCAGGAATAGCTCGTAAATCGCCACTTAATGAAAGTTCACCGACAAGAATACAATCATTAAGGAGATTGGATTGAATTTGTTCTGAAGCTGAAAGCATTCCAATGGCAATTGCTAGATCAAAAAGAGGCCCGCTTTTACGTGTATTTGCTGGGGCCATATTGATTGTTATACGTTGATCGGGGTACTTGTAGCCATTATTCTTAATTGCAGAGCGTACCCGTTCACGAGACTCTTGTACGGCTGTGTCTGGCAATCCAACCAGGCTAATGCCCGGTAAACCCCAAAAAATATCGACTTCTACATCAACAATATAGGCGTCCAGTCCTAAAACGGCGCTACTTAAAACATGAGCTAACATTTATTTTTACCTGCCTTTTTTTCAATATAAACGCTATTAGCTGCTGTTAAGGGAGTGTGCAAAAGGCTTTTGGGCTGGTTTTTGTTAAGATAGTGTTCAGAAGGTAAATAAATAAATGTGTGAAATGAATCAGCCAGAGGCCTCTCCCTTACTGGTCTCTGAACCTAGTTTGAGGCGACTTGTTTGGCAAGAAATAAGTAATCAAGTACTGCCCGTAATTGCCCATGACATACAAGGAGCTTTAACTCCTTTAGATGGATATATTGAATTACTTTTGTCTGACGATCTCTTAAGTTCGGAGGAGTTTAAACAAAAACAGAGATTTATTTTCGAGAATATGCTCTTGGCAACCCGGCAATTGAGTATTTATGGCGATCATTTAAACCTTATAAGTCAGCTCCAGGCGAATACTAAAAGTCCAGTTCGGTGCTCTAGCTTAAATGCGTGTATCGATAATCTGATCCAACGGCTGGCTCCTTTTTTTGCAGAGCGAACAGTTTTTTTTAAGCACTTAGAAACGCCGACCTCATTTGATGTAAGCTTAGATTCACTGACACTTTGCGTTTTACTAAGAATCATAATATTCAAAATTCTTAAGCAAGCACAGCCCGACACAGAACTTACTGTGAACTTAGAAAAAATACCTATGAGCAGTCTAAAAAGACATTTGCAATTTTCGTTGCAAAGCCATCAATTGTGGGCTTCTTATGTTCACTTAGAAGAAATTGAATATTCATTTTTCATTCAATGTAGATTTCAATATCGAGGTAACGCACTTGTGATCGAAGATTGGCAGACTCTTGCAAAGGTTCCAGAGCCTCTTTCTCCTTATTTTCAACAGGGTTTTCAAGACTTAGAGATGGGCCTCCTGCATCAAGTCCTGGCTGACTCGAAATTGGCTCTTTATCACGAAAGCCATGCCGGTGTAGGGACTATCCTGGATATATACTTACCTTATGTCGATACTGCAGGGCGAATATAGAAGGGCTCTAATAGATCTTCTTTATCTACACTGTTTGAGACCCATTGAGCGAGCACAGGACCGAGCTTTAGATCAGGTGTAGGTTTTTGGGGTTGATCGCCGATAATCAAAGATTCGCTGCCCTGGGAATGGGTCTGCCATTCTGCTTCTGAAATCAGTTGCGGTGCTAATGTGTATTCTACTTTGTCATTGATATAGCGTCCAATTGCCACATAATACTGATTCATTCGAACATATTGCGACGCCATTACCGGTAGTTTTTTGTCTCTATTAGCGTAAATGATTGTATCTAAACGATTTCTTCCCGCCAGCTGGATTGGATATATACTGGCGAAAGACTTTGCCATGAGAAGACTACAGCGTAAACCCGTGTAGTTTCCTGGCCCCAGGATTAAACCAATTTTTTTGATATCCACTATTTTGCAACCAGCTTTTTCCAGTGCTTGATATACGAATAAAGGCAAATGTTCAAAGCTATCCAGTGTTTCTGAAAAGCTGAGCATTTCTCCTGTATGAGGGAGTAGTCCCAATGAGGTTTTGAGTGCAGAAGCATCGATTCCTAAGGTGATCATCTAATCTTAACCTCTTTTTAAATTCTATTTTTTGTATCCTTAATTTAACGTCGCAAGGTTATATTCAAATTAAGAGATAATAAACTTAAGAGGATTATACAAAATTATGTACGCAAGCAGACAACCTATACGCGCAAACTACGCTTATACACAATATTCAGTTGTGGATGAAATGGCGAGTAGGCATCGCATTCAGTACAATCCCAATGCAATTCCTGGCATGCCACGTGACACTTTTAGACAGAGTCAGGTGCTGACTTCCTCACGTCAGTATGTTGCTCCTAGCCGCTCAAAGGTCATGGCCAAAGAGTTTGGCAGCTTTATTAAAGATATCTCGACGGTCTTGCAATTCGTGGGTATGTTTGCCCCACCGGTTGCCGCTGTCGCTGCTGTGGCCTCACCAATTTCCTCTGTGGTAAGCTCAGCAACCAGTCAAATTGACACCCGTCCCAAAGCCGTTCAAGTCAGTACTGCAGGACGTTATAATTACTGGTTTCGTTAAGAAAATTAACTTAGCTTAAACAAAGAGCCCGATGAAACTCATCGGGCTCTTTGTTTATTTGGTTAACGAGATTAATTTGGTATCAAGGTCCTTAACTTTGCTAGTGCTTTTTCGATGATGATCTGGCCAATTTCAATTATCTGTTCCATTCTTGACTATTGGCATTAGCTAATTTTGTCTAGTGAGATATTTATTCCTGAGAGTATCTATTTCAGCGGTGGTACCACTTTCTAATGAAATATTGGGTCAAATAATCCTTTAACTTATCCAATACTGTTCATGTAGCCAGGATCTAATTTTATTTCTACTGTTTGTATTAAGGCAATTAACTTAGCTTAAACAAAGAGCCCGGTGAAACTCACCGGGCTCTTTGTTATATGGTTAACAAGATTAATTAGACATCAAGGTTCTTAACTTTACCAGCATACTTTTCGATGAATTCACGACGGGTTTCTACTTTGTGTCCCATCAGAATAGTGAAAGTACGATCGGCTTCTGCGGCATCATCTGCACGTACCTGTAAGAGTGTACGCTTCTCTGGATCCATGGTGGTATCCCACAGTTGCTGAGGCATCATTTCTCCCAGGCCTTTAAAGCGCGATACAACGAGTTTGCGTTTGCTATTGGCTGCGAATGCTTCTAGCTCTTTGTCGTTGTACAAATAATAAGCTTTCTGTCCTTTTTCCACTTTATAGAGTGGTGGCTGAGCGACATAGATAAAGCCTTGCTCGACCAGAGGACGAGCGAATCGGTAGAAAAAAGTAAGCAATAAGGTACGAATATGCGCTCCGTCGACATCAGCATCTGTCATGATAATGATTTTGTGATAACGCAGTTTTGATGAATCAAAGCTATCACTATCATGCTCTTCTGAATCCGTGCGTTCCATCGCTGATTCTTTGGCTGCTGCGACACCTGTAGCGACCAGGATTGCCTGAATCTCTGTATTTGCATAGATTTTATCTTCGCGGGCTTTTTCGATATTCAGAATTTTACCTCTTAAAGGTAAAATCGCTTGAAAGTGACGATCACGTCCTTGTTTTGCGGAACCGCCAGCCGAATCTCCCTCCACCAGAAAAAGTTCTGATTGGGTAGGATCTTTCTCAGTACAGTCTGCTAATTTACCGGGTAAAGTGGTGGACTCTAAAATAGATTTACGGCGGACTAAATCCCGTGCTTTACGCGCTGCTAAACGAGCATGATTGGCTTCAATAGCCTTGGAAATAATAATTTTTCCTTCATTGGGATGGCGATCCAAAAAGTCAGATAAAGACTCCGCTGTGACTTGTTCTACCGCGCCTCGGGCTTCTGTGTTTCCCAGTTTAGCTTTGGTTTGGCCCTCAAATTGAGGGTCAGGGACCCGGATATTGATAACGGCTGTAAGGCCTTCTCGAACATCTTCTCCACTGAGGTTCTCTTCAGCCTCTTTTAAGAGGTTTTGCTTGCGTGCATAGTCATTAATAACGCGCGTAAGTGCTGCTCGGAATCCGGTTACGTGGGTGCCACCATGAACAGTATTGATGCTGTTCACGAAGCTTTGAATATTCTCTGTGTATGAGCTACTGTGTTGAAAAGACACTTCTACATAAACTTCGTCTTTAGCGCCCTGGTAATAAACAGGATCAGGATAAAGACCGTCTTTACCTTCATTCAGGTGATGAATAAAATCAATAATTCCACCTGTATGATGATGGACTTCATGGCGAAGTGATTTTTCTTCGGTTTCCGGATCTATGCTTTCGACATTGAATACAATCGAAATACCTTTATTCAAAAAGGCCAATTCTTGAAAGCGCTTTGACAGGGTATCAGGTGTGAATTCCAGTACTTCCATGATGGTGCCATCAGGTTTGAAGTGTGTACGGGTACCTGTTTTTAAACTGGGATCTTCAGCAATGATTTCAAGTTCGCTGACTGGATCCCCTTTTTCGTACTTTTGTAGATAGCGAACACCTTTGCGGGTCACCTCAACATGACACCATTCGCTTAAGGCATTAACAACGGAGACGCCAACGCCATGAAGACCGCCAGAAACTTTATAGCCGCCTTCGCCAAACTTACCGCCGGCATGCAATACGGTCATTACTGTTTCTAGGGCTGATTTGCCTGTTTTTTCGTGAGTGTCAACGGGGATACCACGCCCGTCATCTTGTACGATGACAGAATGATCGTTGCAGATGGTAATTGTGATTTCATGACAGTATCCTGCCATTGCTTCATCAATAGAGTTATCTACGACTTCATAGACGAGGTGGTGAAGACCCGCTTCGCCGGTACTTCCGATATACATACCAGGTCTTTTTCGAACGGGCTCTAGCCCTTCTAAAACCTGGATTTTAGAGGCATCATATTGGGTTGACTCAGGAACTTCGGATGCTGACGCTCTCGCGAAATCATCTTGTACTTTTTCTTGTTGATCGAGCATGTTTTTTTGAACCTTGAACTTAGCGGAAAGCCAAGTGTGCTAGGGATAAACGCTTACACGTTACTTCCCTCTATTTTACCGTATTTTTAAGTCCTGTGCCAAGTTTGCTATTGTGCTATAATCTAAGAAAACGCATGTTTTCAAGACTTTTCACCGCAGGAGGAAACCATGGCCGACGAAGAACAAGATTTAAAGCCTGCGCTAGCTAATACGCAGGAACAAGTGCAACAACTTGAATCTGAAAAAAATGCCGGCGAGTTTCAAAATGCGGAAGATTCTATTGCCCTAACGCAGACTAAAGGGGCCTATCAGCCTGACGGTAAGCGCTATACCCAGTCTCTTAAAGAAAAGAAAGTCCCACAGCGTGTTGTTGCGGCTCAGATGAATCAATTGGATCCGCTGACAGAGGATGACATTGACGACGAGACCCTAATAGCACCAAGCCGTCAAATTATCGGTACCGCTTACCGAGATACAGCGCAAAAAGATGGGCTGCCCAGTTTTCGTTCGGTTGCAGAGTCCAACAGTGGCGACGATACTCTGGCCTTGCAGTCTTCAGATAATAGAAATGTTCAAACTGTCTCTTTTAAAGTCAAAGGTATTCAATGGCGTTCTGGATTTGCTGACTCTTTAGCGAATACGCCACTTGGTCATGCTATTCACCCGAATCCCCTTCCTTCATATAAAGATGATCTACCGGATAGTTTGCGTAAATCGGGCATTGTAATCCGCCCGGTGAACCCGCGTTTAAGAGTGGTTCTTAATCAACTATTGCCTCCTGATTTCCGTAAAAAAGTCTCTCAACAGCGGCGAAAAACAGATCGCATGCGTTTATTGGCCATATTTTATCTGCCAGGAACACCGTCATCACATGTTGGCTTTATTCATGAGTTCATTGGTACCAAGAATAATTTTAAATTTTATCTCTATATTCAAACTTCTGTGGGAAAAGCACCCGTTGCAATCTTGGACGAAGTCTTAAAAACTTTGGAAGCGGGCTTGCCAGAAGGCGAAAAAGCCGCTGATTTAGATGAGTATGAGGTTGCTGAAGAAGAAGACGAAATGCCTGAAATCGAGTTTGATTTCGCTGGTGAAGTGCAAACAGCTATGAAACAAGCTGGTGATAGCTTTAATAGTTCAATCATGGTTTATGGTATGAAGCAAAGTTCTCGAGTGGCTCAAGATTGGAGCCTAGAACTGGTTCGCATTGTGGATCGCATGATTGCTTGGGTCATTCGTCGCGTCACCTGGTTTGTTGTCCAATTGGCCAATAGCCCGATTATTCGTGCTATTGCAGCTTCAACACAGTTTGTCAGTAAAGCGTTTGTTCAGTTTGTCTGGGCCTTAAACAAAGTATTTTTAGCAATTGCCCGTTCTCCTGTTACCAAAGCAATTGGCGATAATATTATTCGTGTCTTTAAAGTGATTGGACGTTTGTTTGTGGTTGTTTGGTTAGGCATTAAGTGGATCTTGGAATCATCCGTTGCGATCTTCTCCTTTTTAGGCAATGTCGTTCGTGATCCTAAAAACACCAGTTTTTCAGCCAGTTCGATTCAATTTCCTTCTTTTGGTAAGGGGTTGTTTGGTGATAGCGATGATGACGGTGGCAAAGAACCAAAGAAAATTAAGCCAGATAAAAAGCAAGCGCTCAAGAAAAAGCAGCAATTGACGGCAAACCGCAGTACGGCTGCAAAGCGTCGTTTACCTCCACCCAAACCGATCAAAAAAGGTACGCCTGCTTTGCCAGGCAAAAAAGGCGCCGGTGGTCCCGCATTGCCAGGCGCTCGTGGAGGTGTTGTGGAGTCGGAAGCCGCTCGCAAACAGCGTGAACTAGGCTATTTTGAAGATCAAGCTTTTTGAGCCTTGATTTTTTCGATTAAACTTTGATAACCACTTTTATAATCAGGGTACTGTAATACAAAACCAGTATCTCGCATACTTTGATTGTCACAGCACTTACCGCTGACACTTTTATCCAGTTCAGATATGATGGGCTCCATTTCACATTCTTTAGCCAACCATTGCATTAGCTCACCACGTTGAGTAGGTTGGTTATCACTGGCTACAAAAATACGTTCTTTCCCAGTATAGGTACTTAGATAGGCCAAAAACCGAGCGGCATCTTCTCGATGAATACGATTAGTATAATGGTTTGCACTTAGAATGCGTTTGGATTTTAGTTGACTCATGATGTACTGCGAATGCTGGTCATATAACCCAGATAATCTGATAAGAAATATGTTTGGTGTTGAGTCTACTAGACTTTTTTCAGCTGTTAATATTGCCTTACTTCGATAATCATAGGGCTGTACGCTTGTTTTTGAATTGATCCAGCCGCCCTGGTTTTCGGAGTAGACATGGGTGCTGGACACAAAAATAATCTGCTGATCTGATTTTAAATGTCTACCCAATCTGGCTGATAATGCTGGAATATTTTCTTGATAAAGCTCCTGATAAGCCAGTTCTGTTCTTTGATCTGGGCTGACAATAAGGTAAATTAAATCAAAAGATGTCCAGTCAACAGTCGGGGGAGCAGATAAATCTCCTTGAATCGGAGTTACAAAAGCGGGTAGGTTTTCTGGATGGCGCTTAAGTGCCCAAATCTGATTTTTCTGGGCAGCTAAAATCTCTGCTATTCGTAGTCCCAATTTGCCACAACCAATCATTAAAACCTTCATGGTGAACTCCTGTTTATCACTGCATGGACTTGCTTTGCTTTTAATTGCTGGGTCTCCAGATCTATTTGAAACTCTTTAAACTCAAACTTGCCTTGGAAATGTTTGAGTTGGGCAGATTGACCACTGAGTTGATTTTGTTTTAAGTCGAGTTGGAGTTGAGAGCCAGTTAAGTGAAACTCAAGATTTGTGAGATGGCCCTGTTCAGTTGTGAAAAGTCGTTCTTCAGGCTGTTGAGCATGATCCATGCTTAACTTGAGTTGATTGGATTGAGAAGTCCAATTTAGATCTTTTAATAAGCTATTTTTCAAGCTTTCAGATTGAATTTGTTTTGCAGTTAATTTCCACTGGATATGTCCTTTTTGGTGTGCGCTGAGCTCTAAATCTTGAAGGACTTGATTAAGTATTGTGGAAGTTGTTTGTTTACTAGGCTTAAGTTCTGTTTCATTGGGTTTACAAGCGAAAATAAAAATCATTGCAGCGAAAGAGATCCATTTCATTTACTTAGGTAGAGTTCCTGATTGTTTTTACTTGGAGTGAATCCAAGGTGCCGCTCGTTTAGTGGTATATCGGTAGCAAACCAGGCCGCCTGTTGAGCGGCCGTGCCAGGGGGGCAGCCTGCAGTATATTGAGGACAGATCTTAATCCAGATGACTTGAAATTGAGAGCGATGTTGATTGATCAGATGCCATAGCAAATCTTCTTGGACGAGGAGCTGGGGCGTTTGTATCATTATTTGAAGTCGCTTGTGCCCGTGTTTGTCCATTGTTTTAATTTGTGACACAATTGAATAAGCATAGTGGCTGGGTGGAGAGTATGTTTTTAAGCTAACAGGTGGTAGGGTTTTGGGGTTTTCCAGAGAAGAGTTTTGAAAGTGTGCAGGAAGAAAATATTGATCTTTCACCTGAGTTGATAACCACTGACAGCTATTTCCTAAAGCAATGAACAAGATAAGGATAAGGATTGTTGTTTTATTTAAGTTGAAAGTTTGCATTTTTTATCTGGTTCTGATCGACAGCCCTTCTTTTTCTATGGTACATTGTAACTTGCTGAGGGGGTATAGCTCAGTTGGTAGAGTGCTTGCATGGCATGCAAGATGTCAGCGGTTCGAATCCGCTTACCTCCACTTCATAATAAAAAGACGCGACAATTGTTCGCGTCTTTTTATTGGGAAAAAACAACTTCAATTAGGCATTTTTGAAGAGGCTCAGGATAAAAGGGCTTGCTGATGACTCCCTGTACTCCCATCGCAATTAAATTTTGAGTTTCTGACTCCATCCGCATTGGTATAAGTAAAATAATGCGAGCGTAAATATCTAGCGATAATAAGTCTTCAACTAATTGGGTTCCGTTTTGATCGGGCAAGCTATAATCCATAATCACGATGTCAGGCTGACACTCTTGATAAAGTTTGAGTGCTTCTGCAGCCGATGAGCACTCCCCCACGGTACGCATTTCTAATTGCTCGATATTTTTCTTCAATAAATAGCGAATAAAGTGTGAGTCTTCAACAATTAGAATTCCCGAAGTATCATTAATCATCAGGGGTACCACTTACTACCCAACCGGCAAAAGATTCTGTGATCCGAAAGCTTTTGCCGACATAACCTCTGGGAAAACGTTGGACATAAGAGAGGAATCGCATGACTTCCTCTTCTTCAATATGGTTCATCACTTGATCCATGGGGATATTTGCATAAATACCGCTGGTAGGTGTTGGAATCGCTTTGGCTTTGGGAGCGACTTCATGAAAAGCTTTGATAATTTCTTCTAAAATAAGTGGGGCTATGACTTCTTCGCTAACCGTGTAACCATGTTTCCCCCGCATTTGCTCTAGAGTATAAAGAGGCTTCTTGCGGTTGTCGCAAAAGATAATATTCTTTTCAGCGAGCTCCAAAAATGAAACAGGATCAGGTGGAGCCGCCACTGTTTCTTCAGATTCAGCCTCCTGAGAATCAATCGATCCTGGTTTGGGTTTTACCAGATTTCTTTCTACCATTTTCTGATTAATGCGCTGTACCAGTAGCAGAACAGGCTCTAATTGCGTCAGTAGGATTGCCATAAACTTAGCAAATGCAGGGGAGTTCTTAGACAGGTTGTCAATTCGATCAGGCTTTAGCATATCAGTTCGAATCATAGAGATCTTTTCTAAAACATTGGCAATGCGATCGGCCATTCGTTCGATACGGGCTTCTTTAAGCTCCTGCTGTTCTTCAGGACTTAAGCGTTGGGTTGGATTTCTGGGGGGGGAGTTATGGGCTTCTGTCCCTTGACCCAAATCAGATTCTTCGACAGGAGGAGTGTTTCCTGCTCGTTGTGCTGGGTAACGTGTGGCTGAAATTACACCCGTTTGTGGCTTTTGGGAAGGATACTGTGGTTGAGTTGGTGGTGTAGGCTCTGCCTGATAGGCCGGGTCATAGCCGGGCTGTTCTTGGGTCTGATCAGCATCAGGTTCCTGGTAGCCTTGATAATCAGGCTGCTCTTGTTCAAGTGGACTGTCGAGGGGACCTGTCTGCAGAGCTTGAGTGTTATTGGCGGCCATTTTCAAAAAATTGGTGGCACGAGAAGACATCCTACCAGAGGCTTGTGTGTCCGCCTGTTCTTGAGGGTGATTTGGCTCATTCATATATTTATTGTACAATGAAACTATTGTTTTATAGGTGGACTCAGATGATGAAAGCAAGTTTCAAGTATTTGAGAGTGTTTTTATCTTTTGTATCTTGATAAAATAAATACGTGTTAATCTCCCTCGGGAGAAAATTAACGTAAAATTTTCGCGACCTGTGATCCATGCATTTTATTTTAGATCGGTTTTCTGTTTGAGTATATGATAAAGCTAACGCGCCTTGATGGCAGAGAATATATTATTAACGCTGAACTCATAGAAATGTTTGAAGCAACACCTGAAACAGTGGTAACACTGACGATCGACAGAAAACGGATGGTGGTTCGAGAAAGCGTTGATGAAGTTTGGCAAAAGGTTATTGAATATAAGCGAATCGTATTCAGTGACTGGCCTATCAAAAAATATGTTCGTGTGCCTGATTCAGACAATTCGTTTGATTGGGTCGAGGCAGATGGCTTGATTCCTGTTGATGAAGTAAATGCAGATGCTATGAATGAGCATCCACATTTACAAGATTAGCCAGTTTGAGGTAATAAGGGGACAATAAAATGGGTGTTATTCTAGGAATACCCTTGGTTTTAGGCGTTATCTACCTAACCATGAGGTGGAACAACCAAAATCCATTGAATTATTTTGACCAGGCATCCTTGGTCATTGTTATGGGAGGCTCTATTGGATCGGCAGCAGTAGGGTCTGGTTTTGGTATGATTTTTAAACTGCCCGTATTGTATCTTCAGGCGATATTGCCCTATCCAACTAAACAAGAGTTGGTCGTTGTGGATATGAAGAGAATGGCTGAAAAAGCACGCTCAGGTGGTTTGCCTGCTTTAACCTCTGAAATTCCAGTCGCTCCCAATGAGTTTGTTCGTCGGGGCATTAAGTTATTAGTTGCCGGTACAGATTCAGAAATTGTACGCACGATTATGGAAGCCGAATTGTCCAGCTCAGAAACACGTCACGCAACCAATACTTCGTTTTTGGATGCTTTGGCTGGGTATTTCCCTACCTTTGGTATGTTAGGTACTGTTCTGGGCATCGTACAAGCTATGGGCAATTTGGATGACATGGCTGCTTTGGGCTCTGCACTGGCACTGGCTTTGTTGACTACCCTTTACGGCGTATTCTTTTCTAATGTATTTGTTTTGCCAATTTCTTCTAAACTCAAAACCAAAAACTCAACTGAAGTCTTGGTTAAAGGGATGTACATTGATGGCATGTTGGCTATTCAAGCCGGCAGTACTGCAGATACGATTGATAAAGTGATGAAGTCTTATGTTGATGAACGTACCCGTGCTCGTATTGAGGGCGGTAAAGTTGGCAAGAAAAAAATTGATAAGCACATCGAATACACGACCTACATGAATCCTCAGGATCAAGAGCGTGCGATGGCTTTGATGGCAGAAGTTAAAAAAGAAACAGAAGCCAAAAATCTGGGCATTGATGATGTAAAACTGATGTTGGCTGAACTGATTAATGAAGCCGACGATAAGACCTTAATGAAAGATTTTGCCAATGAGTACATGAAGTACAAACCGGTTAAAAAGCTTCCCAAAGGCTCAAAACGCAAAGGCAAAAAACGCAAAGGCGGCGGTAGTAAAAAGCGCCGAATTGCAGAGGACTAAGATAAATGGCACGTAAAAAAAGAGAAGAACAGCCAGAGAATACAGAGCGCTGGTTAATCACCTATGCGGATTTGATTTCTCTCTTGATGATTTTCTTCGTCGTGATGTTTGCCTCGTCAGAAATCTCGAAAGATAAGCTGTTGTCGATTTCTGAGTCTTTGCGACGTGCTTTAACTAGAGAGTCTGTGCAAGCTAGCTCGGTTGGGGTTGCTATCTTAGCTGATCCCAGTCGTTCAACAGTAACGTCTGCCTCTGAAGCGGTACGAGAAGCTGCTAAAGCATTTGGTATTGACAAATCGGTGAGTTTTTCCACTGATGAGCGGGGTACGATTATTTCGATTGTCGATTCTGTTTTCTTTGACCCAGGCAATACCGCAATCAAGCCCAGTGTTGAAGTTTTGCTGCGTGAAGTGGCGCAATTTTGCAAAGATACGGATTCACAGGTTGTAATTGAAGGTCATACGGATGATCGGAAAATTTCAACTGCAACGATACCATCGAATTGGGAATTATCTGCTCTGCGTTCGACAGAAGTGGTTCGTTTTTTCATTAACGAAGTGGGTTTTGATCCGCGAAAAATATCAGCCGCTGCTTATGGTGATACGCGTCCTTTGGTCCCCAATATCAACGAGTTGAATCGTTCTCGTAATCGCCGGATTAACATTATTCTGGTCAATGCGGAAGTGCGTACTCGTCGAACTGAATCCAAAGAGTTGACTCAATTGGAGCTGATCGAACGTACACGTAGTGCCAAAGAGGGTGAAATTGATAAGTTATTGAACCCTTACGCGTCGCAAGAGTAAGGTAAGATATTGTACAAATACTGAGCCGCTTATGAAAACGAAGCAACAAGCACAGTGGGTGCTGGAGACTTTAAAAAAAGTTTATCCAGACGCTCACTGTGCTTTGATATATAGTAATCCGTTTGAATTACTGATAGCAACGATCCTGTCAGCTCAATGTACCGATGTGCGCGTCAATCAAGTGACTCCAGGCTTATTTGATCGTTTCCCTGACCCTCAGGCTTTTGCTGATGCAGAATTGGCTGAGATCGAGCAGATGATCCACTCCACGGGTTTTTTTCGAAACAAAGCCCTGGCCATTCAAACGGCTTCACGCCAACTTTTAGCTGATCACGAAGGACAGGTTCCCAATGATATGACTTCGTTGACTGCTTTAAAAGGGGTAGGCCGAAAAACAGCGAGTGTAGTGATGGGGAATGCCTTCGATAACCCACAGGGGGTCGTTGTTGATACCCATATTTCGCGTTTGTCTCAGCGTCTGGGCTTAACCAAAAAAAAGCAGCCTGAAGCGATTGAAAAAGACTTAATGCGCATAATTCCCAAATCAGATTGGACACTATTTCCACACTTGATGATTTTTCATGGCCGAGCTATTTGTAAATCACGAAAGCCAGTATGTGCTGAGTGTGTCTTTGCAAGTGGCTGCCCTTCAGTACAATAATGAGTGTAGCGACTCATTATTTTCAATTTGGATTACTAATTCCTCAAACAACCCCCTCTGATATGCATGCTTTTTTTTATGCTTTACCTGTTAGTGAGCCAGATTTAGAGAATCACTTCTTGTTAACACGCGATAATATTCTAAAATATTTGACTGAAAATCAAATTGTGTTTGGGATCTTAGAAACGGCCATTGAGCAAATCCTATCTCAACAAGAAGCACGTCATCAGTTGATCGCTTACGGGATTTACCCACTTGAAGGATCTGCTTCTTATTATCAGAATTTGGTTGACTCTCAGCAAAAGTATTACGAAGCTTTATTTGGTGCTAAGTCCAATCTAACAGATACGGATTGGAATACCTGCTTCAATCAGAGTCTGGTATTCCCTAATACTCCTTTGGTGAAAAAACATCCGCCTTGCAGGGGCGCGCCTGGGAGAAATATCAAGGGCGAACTGATTTCTGGTCAGATGGGATTTGATTTACCAATCCCTTATCTCAGTAATGTAGAAATTTCAGACTCAAACCCCAATATCTGGTGCGCAAAAAAGAAAGGCATTCCTCGTTTTGAGTTGCCAACAAATATCAGTGTGGAAAGTCTTTCTTTATTAGAGCGAGATATTGATAGTTCTGAACACTTTAAAGGAAACGTTTGGGTGAATGGTAATATTTTAGATTATGTGCGCTTTCGGGCTGATGGAGATATATTCATTTCCGGTACAGTAGATGCGGCCGTTTTGATTGCAGGACGTCGAATTTGGATTGGACAAGGTGTCAAAGGTAAGGAATCAGCTGTGCTTAAGGCTGAACATGATATTCGGATTGGTTTTGCTGAAAACACCAGTATTGAAGCAGGTCATAATCTCTATGCGGATACACTTAACCATTGCTATACGGTCGCTTATAAAAAAGCAGAAATACAGCAGGTGGTGGGAGGGGAAACTCTAGCTTCGAATGTCTTAGTTGTGGGGATAGCAGGAACCTTGGGCGTTGAATCAATTTTGATTTGTGGCCAAGATGATTATGTCAGTAGTAAACAGCGAGCTGTAGAGCAACAAATAGAAGCCTTTGACTTACAGATTGAAAGTATCAAGGCAAAGCTTTGTAACACGAAGTTTTTATTGAACTCGCAAAACATAATGCTTAAGCAGCATTATCAACAACGCATTGTTTTTGCTGAGTATCAGATTAAAATACTTAGAGAGAACTTAGTCAGACTACTACAAATAGAAAGTGAAATACCTTCTTCCGTAATCTTGATTGAGACAGCGCTTTATGCAGGTACTTTAATCTGTATTCGAGATTTTGAACAATTGAAAGAAGAATACTTAAGCGGTCCCCTTCAGTTTTTGGCGGGTCGTTACGGTGTGATTAATCACGATTAGAAAGCATTACAGGAGTAAATTCAAATGACAAAAATGAGTTTGGGCATTGATTTAGGGGGGACAAAAATAAATTTGGGTGTAATTTCAGCAGATGCTAAAATTATTCAGCAGATTTCATTGTCCACTCCAGCTTCTGGTAATCAAATTATTGATACTCTTGATCAAGCCGTTCGTCCATTATTGGCAAAGTATAAGATTACTCAGGTAGGCCTTGGGACTCCAGGCCTTGTTGATTTTCCAAATGGCAAAATTTTAGGTTGCACCCCCAATCTGGCTGATTGGGAAGGTCGAGATCTGCAACAGTCTTTTCAGGATTTATGGGGGGTCGAAATGGTAGTGGACAACGATGCTAATATGGCCGGATTTGCAGAATGGAAAATCGGCTCTGGAAAAGGTTTGTCGGACTTGGTGATGTTAACTTTGGGGACGGGACTTGGGGGGGTTAATGTTCAAAAAGGCCAGTTGGCAAGAGGACATAATCAATTGGGTATTGGCTGGGGACATATGATTGTCGAGTCGAGCGGACGATGGTGCAATTGTGGACAACAAGGTTGTCTGGAAACCTATGTGTCTGGAAAAGGCATACGGAAAACCTACCAGTTATTGGGTGGAGATCGTGAAATGAAGGGGCCAGATATTTTTTCAATGGCTGAAAAAGGAGATGAACTGTCTCAGGCCGCACTTGATCAAACCCTGACCTTTCTGGCTTATGGAGTCGTGAATATTCTGAATGCCATTGCGCCTCAAAGGATTATTTTGGGAGGTGGAATCTCAGCTCAGGGTGAAAAAGTTTTGATTAAGCCATTAAGAAGAAAAGTTAAAGGTATAATGAGTATGCCTTTTCAATTTCCAGAGACTCTTCACTTGGCAGAACTGGGTCCAGATGCCGGAATGATAGGCGCAGGCCTGATGGCTTTTGAACAGATAGATGGTGGTATAAACAACGATGGAAACAGATCAATCAGAGAGTCTACTCCCTGAAACCAAACCCTTTTATCAGCAGCAGAGTTTTTGGTTGCTGGTGCTTTTGTTTGTGGGGGCTTTTGTGTTGCGTCTATTGTTGACCAATGTCTTCGAAGGACATCCAACAGATGTACGCAATTTCAAAGCCTGGAGCATGCATGCCGCCAGTCACCCTTTCCAAGAGTTCTATGAAAGCGTCACTGGTAAGGGGAATGGCGGTATCTGGGCTGATTATCCTCCTTTATATATTCTGGTTTTGTGGTTTGTGGGTAAGTTTTACTTATTGTTCAGCAATGATTTCTCACAATGGCAAGGCCCTCTTTTTACGGCTTTAATTAAAATCCCACCTATCCTGGCCGATCTCGGTTGCATGGCCTTTTTGATCTTAATTCTTAAACGTTATGTTCAATTTCCATTGGCTTGTTTTGCCGCGTTTATTTTTGCGTTACATCCAGCGGCTATTTATGAGTCGGCGATGTGGGGGCAAGTTGATTCAGTCACCTTGTTATTACAATTGGCTGCGATTTGGTTTGTACTGCGTAAACAAGAAGCTGCCGCCATTGTAATGACGGTCTTAAATATTTTGGTGAAGCCACAAGGCTTGATCTTGATGCCGTTGATCTTGTTCGTTACGCTTTATCGAAAGCAATGGGTGCAATTACTGGCCGGTCTGGGTTGTTCAGCTCTGGTCACTTTTGCCGTGACTGCGATTTTTGTTCCTTTAAGTCAGATACCCACCTGGTTGATTGCTCAATACAGTAGTCAAGGCAATTTGTACTCTTATAGTACGATTCAGGCTTTTAATATTTGGGCTTTTGGGGGGATGTGGAACTCAGATGTTTCCCGCGGCATTTTTGGCTGGGGTGGAACGCATCCAGCCTGGATTTTGCAGCATAAAACCTGGGGCTTGATTTTGTTTTCGTGTGCTTATTTGTTTGCGCTTGGTTATTATGTCTGGAAAGCTCGTGGGAGTGATGAGGAAGAAGGCTTAGCGATCTGGCATATGTCTGCCTTTATTATGATCGCCTTTTTCTTATTGCCCACGCGTATGCATGAGCGTTATCTATACAGTGGTCTTTTTCTCTTATTGGGATCGTTTATTTTACAAAAACGTTTACTCTGGCCGTTTGTTCTTTTATCAGGAACCTTTATGCTCAATCTTATTTTTGAGTTGCCAGGCCACAAAACAGATCTTGGGTTTCCAGGCATATTCTATCGTTGGAATACATTTCTGGTCCCTTTAGAAAAAGTGAAAGAGGCGGATGGCTGGTTTCCATATGAAGGCATTGCGATACTTAACCTAATCGTTTTTGCTGCCATCCTATTTTTGTTTTGTCGCTATGCTTTAAAAGAGCCCTCTACTCGCTTACTGAGCTTTATTAATAACTTCCGTTCGATTGATGAAACCGATCATGTAGAAAGTGAATCTAAGCCCCGCTGGATCCCGGCGCCTATTGGCCTCGATAAAAAAGATGTCTGGATACTGGCGGGTATTTTGTTTGGCACCGCCATCATTAAACTCTGGCGTCTGGGTTTCCCTCCGGAGATGGTCTTTGATGAGGTTTATCATGCGCGTGCTGCCGGTGAATTTCTAATTTCTGTTAAGCCTTTAGAGTGGGTGCATCCGCCCCTGGCGAAGATTCTGATTGCAGTCGGCGTTTCATTTTATGAGCTAACAGGTGTTGGCTGGCGAGTGGTGCCAGTGATAGCCGGAACTTTGCTTTTGTTTTCAGTCTATTGCTTAGGGCGCTTTTCTTTGCCGCATCGCTGGCAAGCGACATTAGCGACGATTATGTTGGCTTGCGATGGCGTTTATTTTGTTCAATCTCGTACTGCAATGACAAATATTTTTGCGACTTTGTTCCAGGTCACGGCTTTGATGTTGACCTGGCGCTTTATTCAAATGTATTGGCATCGCCCCCGTCAAAACCGTAATTACGTCTACTTTGTCTGGGCGATCGTTTTCATTGGTTTGGCGCTTTCGACACGCTGGACATCCTTGTACTCTTATGGCTTTATCATTGGGGTTCTGGGTTTCGGTGTCTTGGTGCCTTCGACAATTAGTTTGTCTGCTTTGTGGCGAGGGGAATTTAAGTGGACATTCTCAGTGAGAACCTTAATGCAATGGCTGCTAATACCTGGTTTAACAGTCTTGATTCCATTTATCATTTATTTGATTGCTTACACACCTTATTATTTGAACTATAACTATGATGTCGCCAAAGTTTTATTGGAACAAAAAGGAATCTGGAATTACCACTCTCAGTTAGCAGATCCTCATCCTTACTATTCAGCCTGGTATACCTGGCCCTGGTTGACACGGCCAACCTGGTATTACTTCCATAGTTTCGGTAAAGAAATTGCTGGCATTATTGCTTTGGGTAATCCTGGGATCTGGTGGTTCTCAATGCCTGTGGTGGCCGTTTTATTGGTGCTAGCCAGTTTAAAGAAGCGCCTTAACTATTTTTATCTGGGTGTGGCCTGCTTGTTTATGTATCTACCCTGGGGATTGTCTCCGCGTACTTTAAACTATGCGCATTATTTCTTTGAAGCTGTTCCCTATGCTTGCTTGTCCAGTGCTGCGGTGATGGGGGCTTTGGTTCACCGTTTTCAAAAAACGGGCTGGACGATTAGCTATGCTTATTTTGGTCTGGTTTGTGGGCTCTTCATCTTCTTCTATCCGATCTATGCTGCTCTGCCTATTTCCTGGGCTCATTATGGGTTGATGCGTTGGTTCCCTTCGTGGGTGTAAACATTTCCTCACCGCTTCTTTACCTTTCGATTCTGATTATTGCTGTTTGTGGCATTGTCTATGAGTTGATTATTGGCGCGGTCTCTTCTTATTTGTGGGGAGATTCGATCTATTATTTTTCGATCACGATTGGTCTTTATATGAGCGCCATGGGGCTGGGTGCTTTTATATCTAAGTTTATTAAAACCCATTTATTTGATTGGTTTGTGGGTTCAGAAATCCTAATTGGTTTGATTGGGGGCTCTTCTGCTCTATGTCTGTTTTGGTTTTACGCTGATACAGAAGTTTATGAATATGGCTTTGTGTTGATCACGGTTTTGATTGGCATGCTGGTGGGCGTAGAAATTCCGCTTTTGATCCGCATTTTAGAAGAGCAAGAGAACCTCAGGCAAAATGTGGCACATGCGCTCACCTATGACTATATTGGTGGCTTAGTGGGGGCCTTGGCCTTCCCTGTCTTGTTATTACCTCAGCTGGGTTTATTACGAACAGCAGCCGTATTGGGGCTTTTGAACCTACTGGCTGCAGGGATTAACTTTATACGTCATCGCAAACTTTTAAAAGTGTTCCCTCTTTTGTTGAGTGCTACACTTGCAACGGCTTCTTTTTTGACTTATACACTGATTCAATCGCCCCACTTACAGTTTGCTCTGGAACAAAAACTGTATCGCGATCAGGTTATCGTGAGTGCTCAAACGCCTTATCAGCAATTAACTGTGACCCAATGGCACAATGATATTCGCTTATTTATTAATGGAGGACTTCAATTCTCTTCTTTAGATGAGTATCGTTATCACGAGAGCCTGGTACATGTTCCCATGTCTCAGGTGCCGAATCCTCAGCGTGTCTTAATTTTAGGTGGCGGCGATGGTCTTGCCGTTCGCGAAGTGCTTAAGTTTCAGTCAGTGAAGCAAATCGATTTGGTGGATATTGATCCTGAGATGACTCGGATATTTACGGAGATCCCCCTTTTAAGTGCTTTAAACCAACAGAGCTTGACTGATTCCAAGCTTCAAATTCACCATCAGGACGCTTTTTCTTTTGTTGAAGCGGACTCACATTTCTATGATGTCATTTTGGTGGATTTACCTGACCCTTCATATACAGGCCTGTCAAAGCTCTATTCGCGTGGTTTTTATGAATTGCTTAAAAAGCGCCTTTCAGCTCAGGGGGTCCTGGTGACTCAGAGCACCTCACCCTTTTTTGCTCCTCAGGCTTTTTGGTGTATTAACAAAACCCTCAAAAGTACCGGCTTGAAGGTTTATCCTTATCAGGTTGAAATTCCTTCTTTTGGGAATTGGGGATTTCAATTGGCTGCTCATGAAGAACTGGAGCCTGCTCACTTTCGTTTGGCATCCAATTTAAAAAATCGTTTTTTAAATACTGAAATGGTGCATAGCTTATTTGTCTTACCTGAAGATATTGAAAGTGATGCGTCGCAGGTAGAGGTCAATACACTCATGAAGCCCGTTATTTTGCAGTACTATAATCAAGGATGGAATAGCATTCGTTAAAGGGCATCGTTTATAATCATCTTAAAAGCAAGATGGGAATAAACCAATGAAAATCAGACTTTTCTTAATCGCAATCCTTTGTATTGGCAGTTTAAGTTCCTGCGAGGTGCCGACAACGGTCAACAACCAAAAGCCGACCTCTGCGATTGATTCAGAGTTAAACGAAGCACAAGACATCAATCAACGTTCAGCAAGTAATAATTTAACCCAGGCCCGTAATTTATTTTTCCAGGTATCTCCTCGTTTACTCGTGATTCCAAGTGATGTCTCTGCTTATCAAGACTTGGTAACAGATGTTTTGCCCCCGATGTTATCAGTTGCCAACTCCTTGAGCATCAATAGCAATACCGATACGAATACCCTTGCCCTCAAAAGCGATTATCAGACTCTTTTTGATGACTCTGTTGCTCAGTTACTCAGAGGGATCAATAATAATCTAAAAATTTATCAAGCATTTATTGAGTCGCCTCAGAGTCTTGATGGTGTGGGATCAGTTACGGCTACGCAAGCGCTGACTGAGCTAGCACAAATTTTCCAGGTCACTGAGTTTTCCGAACAATATATTGCTCAATTGACTCAATTTCCGAATCTACTCAATAATGGTAGCCAAACCCTCTCGGGTATCCGGAGTCAGCAAACCGTTGCGATTAATGGTGTCCTGCGGATATCTGAGCGTATTGGTAGCTCAGATGATTTACAGCAAGCTTATCTCACTTTGGTGCGTTCTTTGACCCGCGTTGAACTTTTGAGCCAATTGGCAAAATTAGCGAAACGGGCCTATGGCGATGAGCGTGTTGCCTTAAATCAATCTGAGTTAACTCCAACCCAGCCGAATCCGAATCAGATACAAATGGTGGTAAAAGAAAGTGATGGTAGCTATCGCTTTATCCGCATCGAAAATGATCGCCTGGTTAATGAAGTGCGAACGGATAGCCGAAACTTAAGTGCTGCTGACCTTCTTAATCAATCGAATGTTGTTGTGATTCGGGAGCAAAGTCAGCAATAGCCTATGCTATAATCTTGACTACTTATTCAGAAAGAGGAGCAATCCATGCATCTTAAACAATCCTTCTGCGGACTCATGCTAGCGGCTTCCTTGACAGCCTGTGGACTCTATACCAATATCCCAGCACAAATCAAGGTTGCTAGCTCCGATCAGGTTACTGCAAGTGTCACTTATAAAGTGGATCAAAACCAGATCACTGCCGATGTCGTTAATCCTAAGATTTCATTAGAAGGTGAGCCCGGTAGTATTGGGGTTACCTATGACACGATTACAATTGAGTATTTGCCAAATAATCTTAATATTCAACCCAATCCAATGGTGATTCGTACGTCTATTCGGGTTCCTTCCTCTCATCAATTTGGTGAAAACAACCAAATTATCGTGGGTAAGGTTGTGACTGAAATCCCTGTAATTAGTTCTAATGTTGTTCAATTGGGCAATCCACTTTCTGAAGGACGCATCAACAGTCAAATTTCTGCAAAAGTCACTTTGAGTGGAACGGATGATGCGGGCTTCCCGGCTTCAAAAGATATCTTTGTTCCAATTAACTTTTTATCTAATGTTTTACCGAGGACCTAAGAGGCGCTTTCAACGCGGACAGGCCCTTGTTGAGTACGCTGTGATAGCTGGGACTCTCGTCGTAGCTATTGCGACGGCAATGGCCGCCTTACAGCCTCTTTTAGGGGCTAGTGTCACCAGTACAATGGAAGGATTTTCTAGTCCTCGGCTACGCTAAGCAATTTTTGAAAAAAGATAAAGCTATTAACTTGACGTTGTTTAAGCAGACTCTGTAAAATACCAAGTGTCCAATCCGGCATAGCTCAGTTGGTAGAGCAGGTGACTGTTAATCACCTTGTCCCTGGTTCGAGTCCAGGTGCCGGAGCTATTAAAAGGAGGGGTTTTAAACCCCTCCTTTTTCTTTTTGCAAACTCTTAAAATCTTTCCCTGGGCGTCTACTAGACATATTTTGTCGACTGAGTTACTATTGACTAACACTAGGACAATGGTAACTTGAATGGCTGATGTACAATACTCGCTGGCTGAAGTAGCTAAAATTACAGCGAAAAGTGAAAAAACCATCTCCAGATGGATTAAATCGGGAAAATTACCTGCCGCACGTCAGGGAACCGGTTATTTGATCAATGAAGACGATATTCCCTTAAAAATTAACCCTTCGATTGATCGCCACACTTTTATTCAACAAAGACTGATGGATCAGCAGAACATGAGCCCGACTGGGAATAGCGTGTCCATGAACTCAAGGCGAGTCGACATGAACGACTTGATGGGGGTCGCGAATTTAATTGCCGGTGGACAAGTCGACAGAACAAGTCCGCTTGACAATATCAATTACATGTTTCAAAAGCATCAGGCAGAAGTTGAAAAAATTATTCGTGAGCAAAATGAGCTTGCGGAAAAGTATGCCCGTGCGACTTATAAAATTGGTCAATTGGAAGAGCGCAATCGTCTCTTAGAAGAGCAAAATTTGAAAATGGAGCAAAAGGTTTCTCTTTTGCCTGCTCCTGAGCAATGGAACTCAACTAAAATTGAGCTTGAGAAAGCACGAGAGTTGCTTCAAGAGCGCGAGACTACTTATCAAGTGAAAGTGCGAGAGATGGAAGCCCAGCTCAAAGATCTAGAGCAAAATAAACATGTTTTAGAAGATAGTCAAAAGCAATTAGAATCTGTGAATACCTTACTAGAACATCAGCATCAGGAACTGAGTGATGATCACAAACAAGTCACCGAAGCCCTGGAGATTGAACGTAAAAAAGGTTTCTTGCGGCGACTCTTTGGAGCCTAGAAGCTGTATCCTGCTTGTAGGCCATAAAAGGTACTGATGCTTTCATTACTATGTGCTAGTAAGCGGAAAAAAGCGTCATTATAGATCAGTAGGCCCAAGCGTAAATTATCTATGCCTGTGTAGCCAGCGTTTAAACTGAAACCATGGGTCTGAATGCCCAGGTGCAAGGCGAAATCGCCAAAATTCCGAGACAAACTTAGATACCCAACTAACTGTGGGCGTTCGAGGTCCAGGCTGATATAAGTCCCCACTGCTGCTGAGATTGGGATCGCATCACTTTCTCTTAAAAATTGGATTTTGGATCCAACCCCAGGAAAAGGACGAAATAAACTGTCTGATTGAAGCGCAAAGAAAAAGGCACTAAATTCTAAGCCCAGACTAAAGGTCTCATTTATCTGATAAAGCTGCGGCCAACCATAGTCCACTTCCACTCCGTAAAGATGACTTAATTCATCGAGGTCAAGAGGAATCTGTTTACGACGTCCAAAACCCAGGTACTTTGCACCGATATTTAGCTGTGGCGTAATTTCTCCGGTTGGGGTCAGAAAGATGGATGTGTCTGCACTGCGGGGTTCTAATGTATAAAACAAGTTGTGAACCTTGCCAGGTTCTAAAATAAGCGTATCTTGTTGCTCGCGATAGCGGTTTTTACGAATCGTTATTTGGTGTTGGCCCTGAGCTAAGTTTGCTGAGTAAGGAGTCTCACCTACTTGTTCTTGATCCAGAATCACATCAGCGTCATTCTCTGTGGCCTGAACAATGACTTTGGCATATTTATAGGCATCAATTTCTAAAACTTGAGTTTGGCCGCTGCTGAGTTGAAGCGGTGTTTTGATGACAACCGGACGGTAAGGCAGTAATTTGAGTTGGTAAGTATCATCGGACAAACGCTCAAAACTGACAGGTGTGCGTTTGATCAGAGCATTATTCAATTGTACAGGCAGCCCTTCTGGCTCGGTCTGGATCTGTATTTCAGCTTTGTAGTCTGTGTTTGAAACAAAGCGAACCTCAAAATTTCCCGGTGCACGTAATTCAGGTGGAAACTCCATAGGAGTACTGCCGACAGGTTTTCCATTAATTTCAATACCCACACCGGGAGGTTCGGAGATCATTTTTATGCGGCGGATTTGGTGAGGCACTTGTTCAAATGTTTTCAGAATATTAGCGCTGAGTGGAACCTGTCTTAAAATTAAGGGGCTGATGCCAACCAATTTATCATCGAGATAGACATGCATATTTTCAGGGACTGTCCGCAAATGAATGGTAGCCCCTGTGGGATCTTCTAAATCATTTACGGCAGGCATCAGATCTATTTGATCAAAAGCTGCTGCCAAATCTTGCTGTAAATTCGATGAAGCAAAGTCTTTGATAA
>JBBKWI010000236.1:0-27978 GCA_037968875.1 Candidatus Sericytochromatia bacterium
TGGCGCGATTCTTCACCACATCGGTGGCCTGGTTGGCGCGATTCTTCACCACATCGGTGGCCTGGTTGGCGCGATTTTTCACCACATCGGTGGTCTGGTCTGCTTTTTCGCTTACATAGTCAGCAGCTTCCCCAACAACCTCAACTACATCATCTTTGAGCTCGGGCAGGTCTACTTCTGCCGTTGTTTTAACAACAATACCCACACCCGACACGCCTAAACCTATGAGTGAGGATCCTGGCACCGGCACCGCAGAAATACCCGCTCCGAGAAGGTCGATCGATTCACCGACAGCTTTTGTTTTATCAGCACGGGTGGCTCCGTCAGCCCGTGCTGTATCCCAGGCTTTTGCTGTTTGCATCGCCTGATAAGCGACAACCACGATGGCTCCTGCTGTTCCTGCAACCTGTAAACCACGGCGCCCCAGGGCACTCGTAGCCAATCTACCCCCGGCCGTCAGAGCCACATTGTCTCCAGCGCTGACGGCTGCCCGCGCCACCGTTCGGGTGAGTCCAACAGCCACATCATCAGAAGCGTGTAACACGACAGCTTTAGCCGCAGATTGTGCAGCAACGGTCAGGCCCTTGCTGCCCACAACAAGATTTTTAGCATCCTCTAAATCGCCTTCACCGGCCAGAATATCCGCACCGGAGCTATAAACGGTACGCGTGTTGAGCGCAGCCCCCACAACCGTAGCCGTTCCTCCAGCGGCACTCGCCAGACGAGACATTTTCCCTGCCGATAATTGAGAAGCCGCAACAGCACCGGCTTTGACATCGGCAAGGGTGTCTAAGCCCCCTTCCATGCCGCCAACCACAACATTTGTCACAGAGCTTATGAGCGTGGTTCTTCCACTACTGGGAGTGACGAGATCAATCAGATTAACGGCACTTTTGCCTGCTTTTGCAAAATTGGTGACATTGTCGACCGCACCGCTATTTCTCTCGGGAGTTTCAGCAGCAGGAACCACAGGGCTTTCAGGAGTCAATCTTTCTTCCTGGCGTGCAAGGCTCTGATTTTGGACCGGCAAACGGTTTCCAATACTGCTAGTGGACATAATGTTGAATAAACTCCTTCAAATCGCTCAAGTAAAGACTTCAGCTATGCGTGGGGCTTTACTTAGTATTCCACAAAAGCCACAATTTAAAACATAAGTTAAGCTAATAATTTAATTTTTTTTGGGGCTACAACTCATTCTCGAGATCGCCACAACAATGAGACAAACTAAAGTTAACCTTAAATCCAAACTGGGCGGAGTTTGTAGGATCGTTTGATCAGGCCTTCTGAGCAGGATCCAGAATTCAGGAAACAGGAAACTGCAAAGGCTGGGTGCCATTGCGCTGACGGATCCACTGCTTGCGCGCAATCGGTAGCCAGTGCAAGGCCTTGGCGTGCTCAGGATTGATTGCCAAAACCTGTTCAAAAGCACTCAAAGCGGCAGGCCACTTGCCTTCAGATGCGTATAAATGGCCCAGCCAGTATTGGGGTTCTTCACAGTCAGGTTCACAGCGAATCGCTTCTTTGCAATAGTGAATGGCCTTGGCCGCATCGTGCATATCAAAATAAGTATAAGACAGATTCAGATAACCTACGCAATAGTCTGGATCAACATTTAAAGCCCAACGAAAAGATCGAATTGCCTCTAAATTACAGCCCATACTGCGATAAATCGAACCCAGATAATTGTGGGCGCTAACATGTTCAGGATCCAATTGCACCACTTGCTGAAAGTGACTAATGGCTTCACGCCATTGATCGTTACGATAATAGAGCAAGGCCACCTGAAATAAATTTTCTGGATCGTTAGGACGTAAACGTAGGGCCCGTTGGCTATATTTTTTGAAGCGGGGCGTATCTTTTTTGAGAGCATAAGCCTGCGCCAGATTCAGAAAGGCCTGGGCATTTTGCAAGTCGTCGGCAATTACCAATCGGAAACAACGAATCGCTTTAACCGGTTTGGCCTGTTGTAAATACAGATGCCCCAAATGGGTAGCAGCCTCAGCTAAATTATTACTGGGGTATTTAAGTGAACGTTCAAAAGCAGAAATCGCCTTGGATTTGCGATCGGCATTCAAAAAAGCCAGGCCCATTAAATAGTAAATTTCGCCGGCCTCGTCAGGCAGGCGCGCCAGGGCTTGCTGATAGATCTTAAGCGCTCGGTCTAATTGATTGTCCCGTGAAGAAGCCAGCCCCAGAATCATATAGAGCGACATATTCTCAGGCTCACGCTGCAAAGCCTGATCGTAGCAATCAATCGCTGAGCTCAATTGATTGAGGTTATCGTAAGCAAAGCCAGCTTGTATCCAGGCTTCCATCAAGTCCGGCCGCACAACTAAAAGCTTGTTGAGCCATTTGAGCGCTTGCTTATAATCTTGTTGCTCCATAAAAATTTGCGCCAAATTATAGAGCGAAGCTTCATAATCGGGCTCCAACGCCAACACGCGATAATAATAGCGGATCGCTTTGAGGTACTCACGAGAAGCCTGATAAGCATACCCCAGGGCATGATAGACCTGAGGCGCATCATTTTTGTGCTCCAGGGCTTGCTGATAAATCGCGATCGCCTGCTGGTAATTGCCTTGCCGGTGATAACAGAGCCCTAAATTATAAGCAACCACAAAAGGGTCTTTTGAAACGGGTAAGAGCTTCTGGTAAATAGCAATCGCTTGATCGTAGTTCTCGTTATTATAAGCCACGCCAGCTTGTATCAAGCGCGGATCACTCAAATCAGGATGTTGACTTAAAGCCTGAGAGCACATACTTTCAGCCCGGACATAATCGGCCAATAAATAATAGGTGTAAGCAAGGCCCGCATAGAGTTCGCCATGTTCCTGAGCTGGTGCCAGCGTGAGGGTACGCTCATAGATCGTCGCTGCTTCATGTTTGTGCTCTAAGCGTAAATTGACCAAAGCCAGATGATAATGAGAGACCCAATTGTCTGGCTCTAGCTCAATCGAGCGCTTGAGCAGCTTATGGGCTTCTTGATTGCGTTCTAAATGCAAGAGGATCAAGGCCTGATTATTCAAAGCATCAATGCAATAAGGGTAATAACGCAGATAAGCCTGATAAGCGGTATACGCTTTTTCATACCATTTTAAATCTTCATAGACAATCGCCAGACTATAGTGCAAGCGCGGCGATGCTTTTTCGAGTTCCAGACTTTTCTCATACCAATTGGCTGCCTGCTCCAATTGCCCCAGAGCTTGATAACAATGGGCGATCCCTGAACAATAATCAATTTGATTGGAATCTAAAGCCAGGGCTTCGTGATAGCGATTAAGGGCTTCATCATAATCTGAGCGTTGATACAGTAGATAGGCCAGGGCATGATAGGCTCTGGCGTAAGAAGGATCGAGCTCAATCGCCCGTAAGAAACAATGGCGTGCATCTTCGGGACGCTGCAAGGCTTTATAGGTCAAACCCAAATTATAGAACAGCTTGCGATCAGCCGGAAAACGCTCTAGAAGCTGCTGATAATGCAAAAGGGCTTTGCTGAATTTGTTTTGACTAAAATAGAGTCGTGCCAAAGCCCGGTGAGAAGCATCATCAGCAAAATCTTTGACTGCCTGACGGTAATAGCGCAAAGCCGAACGTAAATCTTGGTCTAATTCAGCAGCTCGTGCGCTAAAATAATAGCCTTCGACCTGGTCAGGAAAGTGTTGAATCAAGACTGCAAACATTTTGCGAGCTGCCGGGTATTCGTGAGTGCTTAGTAAGCTCTGGCCTTTTTCGAGCATTTCTTGCCAACAAAACTGACGTAAGGACTGCCGACAGACATACCAGTAGCGATTGACTTTGGTGGCCGCCAATTGCTGGTTATGAATCAAGCGATAGATTCGGCTTGCTGCGCATTCGAGATAGTCAGCGGCCTGCTCGACACTAAGCGCGTCCATAGACAAAAACCCTAACGCTTATTCGGCAACTTTTCACAAAATGACTCCAATGCAAACCGACGATGGCGACGTATATAATAGACCTACCCTCTCGATTGTACAAAAAAGGAAATTTAAAATGCAAGTGAATTGTGACGAAATTAATACTTTTGTTTAAACCCATTCCAAACCGAATTCAGTCGTAGTAGCCCGTGAATTGAAGACAACAGAACAAAAGAGACAGTATGAATAAATTATTTGCGATCACCACTGCCGATGGCTCACGCACACTCTATGATCCCCAGAAAGACATCCATTTTCGCTCTCTCCAGGGAGCGCGTAGTGAATCTGCTTATGTTTTTTATCAGAGTAGCGGTCTGCCTCAGCAAATAGGCCCCTTAACGATTCTTGAGCTCGGTCTGGGTACCGGCTTAAATCTTTTATACACATTGGATCAACTCAGCCAGGCAGATCCCAATAGAGAGATTCAGTATCATGTCGTCGAGAGCCAACCCCTGGCTACAGATGTATTTTTGGAACTCACTCACGACAGTTGGCTCAAAGATCAGGGCTGGAATCAAATCTTAGCAGATGGACTCACGCGCTTAGCCAACACAAGCCAGCCTCTTTCTCTGTATTATCGCCAGGCAGAGATCACGATATACCCGCAGCGTTGGCAAGATTGTCAATTACCGACTGATCTTCAGGTTCAGGCCATTTACCATGACCCTTTTGGCCCTCAGGACAACCCCGACTGCTGGACTGCGGATTGTTTCCGCTGGAGCAGTCAACACTTGAGTGATCAGGGGCGACTGGTCACTTACGCTGCTGCGACTCAGATACGCCGCGCCATGGTTCAGGCAGGACTGGTGATCGCCTCTTTACCCGGCTCGGGAGGCAAACGTGAAATGACTGTCGCCGCCCACCAAACAGAAGCTCTGGCGGCTGAAGCCAAAATACTTAAGAATCGACGTTTTTATGCAACAGATTAAATATTTAATCCTCGGCGGGGGTCTGGCCGGTTGGAGTCTGGTCGATCACCTGATTAAAGCAGGCTGTCAAACTCAGGATATCGTCCTATTGGATACAGCACAGCCTGGTAGTGGCACCTCAGGGGTCTTACGCGGCATGTTACACCCTTTTACCGGCCGCACGCTCTATTATCAGCCAGAGGCCTACGACAATTGGCGCTATGCACGCCAATGGCTAGAGCAATTGCAGGCGCTCAGCTCTGAGACGCTGTGGCAGGATATACCGCTTTGGCGGGTGACCACCACTGAAGACACCGAAGCGCAGTTCGCGCGCTCTTTTATTCGTGGGCAAAGAGATTTTGAAGACTATCCCCTGCAAAAGATAGCGCCTGAAAGCTTGCCTTTGGCCGGAATACGGAGTGCCTATGCTTTTGAGCCTGCCTCCTGGGCCAATTTACCCGCTTTACTGGATCTGCTATCCCAGCGTTACCCAGTCGGGCATTTTCAACAGGCTCCAATCCGGCTCCAAAAACTCAGCTCAGGCTGGCAGATTCAGAGCCGTGAAAATAGCTGGCAAGCTGAGCAGCTAATTTTATGCCATGGCACCAGTCTACTAGAGCACTTCCCCCATCTGCCCTTTCGTCTTAAACGCGGAGAAGTCGCTCATGTCAGCATGAAAGTGGGAATTAAAGCGTCAATCAGTGGCGGGGGACGCTATTTGTGCCCATTGGGCAATGATGAGTACATTGCCGGTGCTACCTTTTATTATGGTGATCAGCCCTGGCCAGCTGATCTGGCCTGGCACGACCTTAAAGATCGTTTTGGCTGGCTGCCGCAGATTCATCAGGCTGAGCTGAAGTCAATCTGGTCAGGTTTGCGTGTCACCATTCACCCTGATCGCCAACCCTTAGTCGGGCCAGTGCCACAACAAGACAATCTCTATGTGATGAGCGCATTCTCAACTCGGGGGCTTTTGCAGATTCCACGCAGTGCGCGATTATTGGCTGAGTTTTTGGTGAAGGGCCACGATCGTTTACCCAAAATTACGGTTCCAGCACGCCTGAAGCCAGAGTACTGGCAAGCGAGAGGGCTCTAATGATATCTAGAACTAACAGCGGAGAAGATTATTGTTGAGAAGAAGGAGAAGCCATTAGCATCGCAAAAGCTTCGTCTAAGCTGGGATGTTGAGCATTCACAGGACGTTTAGTAGCGGTTTGCTCTGCCTGATTTTGATGCATCGCTGCCAGAACGGATTCGAATTGGTTGTTACTCTCATGAAAAGAAGCCTGAGACATTTTGAAATAACCTTTCTGCTGGTAAGCTTTCAACTTGTGATGATATTATTCTAAGCGAAAATATCTCAAAAATCAGCAAAACCATAGAAAATTTACACTATTTTTATATGAGAGCAGAATAAGAAAGGGACAAGGCCCCGCCAGCATTCCAAGTTAAACGCTGGCAATCGCAAAGAGCTGAGCAATTTGTTCGGCATATTTTTGATTGATCACTCGCCGTTTAAACTTCAACGTCGGTGTTAAGCAGCCGTTTTCTTGAGTTAATTCATTTTCAAGCAAAGTGAACTTTTTGATTTGCTCGTAACGGGCGAAGGTTTCGGTTAATTGGGTAATCTCAGATTTCAGCAAACGATGCATCTGGGTGCTGCGAGCAAGGTCATGATCTTGATTAAATTGAATGCCCTGCTCACGCGCAAGTGTTTCTAAGGCTGGGTAATTGGGGTAAATCAGCGCAGCCATATATTTTTGGTTATTGCCAACCAACACCGCTTGCTCAATATAAGGTGAGGCTTTTAAGGCATTTTCAATCGGCTGGGGCGCGACATTCTTACCGTTTGACATCACAATGATTTCTTTTTTGCGATCTGTAATGCGTAAAAAGCCTTCTTCGTCTAGTTCACCAATATCACCTGTATATAACCAACCATCCGGGTGTAAAGCTTCAACACTCGCTTCTGGGTGATTAAAATAACCGGACATAATATTGGGGCCACGAGCCAGAATTTCACCATCTTCAGCAATCTGAACCTCAACCCCATCAACCACCTGCCCCACCGAGCCAAAACGGATAGCATGGGGACGGTTGATACAAATCACCGGGCTCGATTCAGTCAGGCCATAGCCCTCATAAATTTCAATCCCGACAGCAAAGAAAAAGCGAGCCAGCTCTTTCATCAGCGGAGCCCCACCCGATACGGCAAAGCGTAAATGGCCACCGAAACGCGCTCTTACTTTTTCAAAGACCAGACGATCAGCCAGACGGTGCTTACCCATCAACAAAGGAGGTGGCACCAGCCCCCTAATGCGATAGTCAGCAACTTGCTCTCCAATCTCAAGCGCCCATTGAAACAACTTACGCTTGAGGGGCTTTTCCTGAGCTATATTTTGAATGATTCGCGAATGGATTTTTTCAAAGACACGGGGCACACCGATGAAAGCAGTGGGCTGAATTTCTTGCATATTCTGGGCCAGGGTATCAATGCTTTCAGCGTAAGCCACGGTGGCACCGCAATATTGAATCACATAATTAACCACTCGCTCCAACACATGAGACAGAGGCAAAAAGCTAAGTGTGGTGTGCGTATAATCAAAACCCACCGCAGCGCCTGCAGCTTTAGCATTGGAAGCAAAATTCTGATGAGAGAGCATCACACCTTTGGGATTGCCTGTAGTCCCCGAAGTATAGACAATGCTCACCAGGTCCTCTTCTTTGGCCGCTGCCAGGCGTTGTTCTAACGGTCCTGCTTGCTGAGCCAGAGCGGCTTCTCCTTGAGTCAAAACCGCGGCAAAAGTAGTTTGCGCCAGTCCTTCAATCACCCAATCATCGGGTAAATTCTCCAGGGTAACGATCTGCCTCAGGTTTGGACAATCTCTAGCGATTTTTTGAATTTTCTCTAGCTGATAGCGGGTCGAAACGATCACCGCTGTACAAGCCGAATCGTTGAGAATATAGGCAATTTGTGGTGCCGTCAAGGTCGGGTAAATTGGGACATTCACCAGGCCTGCTGAGATCATCCCCATATCAGCAATTGGCCATTCGCTGCGATTCTCAGATAATATAGCCACCCGCTCGCCGGCAGCAAAGCCGGTGGCGATAAAGTAAGCAGCAACCTGCTGCACTCGCTCTTTCATCTCTTGATAAGTCACGGTCCGGTAGGCACCATTGACCTTTTCTTTTAAGGCCGCTTTGCTACTATAGCGATTGGCCGAGTCATAAAAGTGAGTGGTTAACAGATTGCGCATACAAGCTCCGATTAGATTTTCATGACCACGGCTTCATCCACTGATTCGTCAGGAATGATCAAGCCATACTCATGGTTTTTATCATTTAAAACATAAATGATATTGAGTTCATTGTTTTCCGCATTTTTGAAAAGCAAGAATTTATAGTTTAGCAATTCCATTTGTGCAGCCGCTTCTTCTGCACTCATGGGCTTAATAGCCAAACGCTCGTTGCGAATTCGACGTGCGGGTCTGTCGTCATCGTCATCATCCACACTGGGGCCACTCATCGCCACTGAAGTTTTCACTGCATGCTGGTGACTATTGCGCTTGTTCTCATATTTTTTGATCTGACGCTCCAATTTATCGGCGACCAGATCAATCGCAGCATACATATTCACGCTGGACTCTTCCGCACGCAGCATCAGCCCGTTCACGGAAGTTGTGACCGCCACCTGTTGATTATTTTTGATGCGAGGGTTCTTAGCGATTGCCAGCTCCACATTCATTTCGAGAATATGGCTGCTGTAGCGTTCAGCACGACCCAGTTTTTCTTCGACGTATTGACGCAAAGCGTCGGTAACCTCAACATTTTTTCCATGAATAATAAATTTCATTCAGGTAGACATCCTTTCTTCCGTAAGGCATTTAATTAACCAGCACCGTTACCGTTGCTGATAAGTCAACAATGCTTCCACTGCTGTAGGCAAATTATAGCATGTGGTTCAACTCTCAAAACAGGCCCGTCTATACATAGAAAAAATGAGACAGTATCTCGTTAGAAAACGCTTAATTTGGTCAATCTAGGACAGCGTCAAGCGCTTTTCTAGCTTGTTGCCAGCGTTGCTCCCAGCTACCACTGATCCAATCAAAAGGTCGCCCTTCACGCTCTAACAGCGACTGACAACTTTGTAAAAACGTAGAGCGCCCCTGAGGTCGTAAACGATGGGCGTCATCGACCCAGGGCACATCAATATCACAGAGCAAGTAGAGATCATAATTCTGAGAGCGAGCTTGCTGCCAAATGCCCTCAGGCACTTCTCCAAAGAGCTCCTCTGACCAGAGACAGGTCGTCAATAGATCCGTATCGCAAAACAAAACCCGATTGGCCTGAAGCGCCAGCGCCTGTTCAGAAGCCTGCTGACCCTGAGCAATTTTTGAAATATCTTCTAGACAGATTTGACCGGCCTGCCTTTGGAGCACAATCTGGGCATATTCCGGCACTGCCAGAGTCTGGTAATGGGTCGCCAAACGCTTTGCCAGGGTGCTCTTGCCTGTGGACTCGGGACCAAAAATACAGACTCGTTTTAAAAAATACGGCCGCACGACGGCAGGCAAAAAATCCCAATACTTTAAAGGCTGCTCGCGGATCAATGTTCCGCTGACCGGCAAGCAAGCCCGACCTAAATCGACGGGAATAAACTCAGCACCCAGCTCCTGTGCCAGACGCTCACCATAAGTTTCTGAAGCAAAAACGAAGTCAACCGGCCAGGGTAAGATCTGTAATAAAGCTTCACGCCATTGCTTCCAAAAGTCATCCGCCTCACTGGGATCCTGAGGTAAATCCTGGGCCAGATGCAACACTTCAGCCTGGGGAAACAAATCCCGCATCCACTGCCAGCGCAAATCACCAGGAATAGGTTCTGTTGAGAGTGAGCCGACCACGACAGCCAATTGATCGACGTAGTGCCTGGCAAAGTCCACCAGATATTGATGGCCCGCATGGGGCGGCATAAACTTGCCTAACACCAGGCCGCGTCGAGGCTGGGGTCTAAGAGAATGGGCTGAACTTGACATAAACTCATTATGGCATAATCATTTGACGTCTATTAAGGCAAATAGAATTGTACGTCTCTAAAACCGTTAGATTCAGTGCGTATCAATGAATTCTAGATAAGATGCTAAACTAGAGCCAGATTATTCCCCTATAAGGAAGCCGGATGGAAGACGAAATTGAACTGACTCTCTTTGCTGATCTGATTGAGCAAACCCAGGCCGTTCCATCTACAGAGGCCTCAACTCCCAGTGCAAAGCGGGTAACCGGCCCTCTCAGCCTGGATGACAAATATGCCATGTTAGGCACTGTCGGCCAGGGAGCCATGGGTGAAATTCTATTGGCCCTTGATCAGGCTCTGCAACGCAAAGTGGCTTATAAAAAAGTACATGCATCAATGGCCAGCAACCATAAGGTCATGAGTCGCTTTTATACTGAAGCCCAGATTACCGCCCAACTGGACCACCCCAATATCGTGCCAATTTACAATCTGGAAGTGCATGATAGCGGTGAAATTGGCTATTCAATGAAACTGATTAAAGGACAAACCTTTAAAGAATTAATCGCCACTGCACGTCAGCAAATCCGTGAACAGGGGAGCACCGACGAAGATCACAATCAAGAAGCCTTCCTGGAGCACTTTCTCAAAGTTTGCGACGCCATGCATTACTCCCATATGAAAGGCGTGATCCACCGTGATTTGAAACCGGCCAATATCATGATCGGCCCTTATAACGAAGTCTATGTGATGGACTGGGGAATCGCCAAAGTCATGAGCCGCGCTGAAGAGCCCATGGATGACGATCTCGTCAACTTGATCCAGCCTGATTTAGATCAGCCCGAAATGGAGCGCACTCAGCTGGGGCAAATTCTAGGGACCCCGCGCTATATGTCTCCTCAGCAAGCCGCCGGTAAAAATGACGAATTAGACGGTCGCAGCGACCTATTTGCGCTGGGGCTGATTCTCTTCGAAATGCTCGCTCTCAAACCGGCCATCACTGCCAAAACCCAAATTGAGCTGATCAAACGTGTGCTTAAAGCCGAATTAGAGCCTTTTCAGAATGTCCTGGGCAAAAAAATAGCCCCAGAGCTCGAAGCTATTATCCGCAAAGCCTGCGCTAAAAAAGTAGACCTGCGCTACGCCAATGTCGAAGACTTTGCCGATGATATTCGACGTTATCGCCGGGGTGAAGCGGTTTTGGCAAAGCCCGATACGCCGACTCAAAAGCTGATGCGTTGGATAGGGCACCATAGAGAAGTAACCCTGGGAGTGATTCTAGCTCTTTCTATGCTCAGTGCTGGAGTCACCATTTGGAGCCAATATCAGCAACAACAAAGCACTTTGGCCGCTCAAACACGCGAAAAAAGATTAAGCCATTTTTTCTTACAAGTTGGGCAACAGGCTCAGCGAATCAATTCCGAATTTATGCATTTTGAAAGCCTACTGGAGTATTTGTCAGGCAGTGCGCAGACCCTATTGGAGTTTGGCAAACCCGTGGCAGGAAACGTCTACACTTCTGATGATTTTGTCTTAAAGAGCCCCCTTGCCCCCCCGGATCTAGAGCAGGCCCCCGCTTACCAGATCCCGATCAGCCTGGGCTGGAACACCTTCAAGCTGGCCCCTGGTCTTGACAAAAACACACAAAAGCCATTGCTTCAACAACTCAGTCCACTGCGTTTTGTTTTTCAAAAAATCTTTAGCAAAAGTTTACAAAACACAGCTCCAATTGCTTCTGAGCGAAGCTTGATTCTGGATCAGGGAGCCCCCTTGATCTGGGCCTATGTAGGACTCAGGCAAGGTGTGCATGTTTCTTACCCCGGCAAAGGAGGCTATAGCCCGGTCTATGATCCACGACAGCGCCCCTGGTATACCGCCGCTTTAGCTAATAAGAAACTGGCCTGGTCAGCCCCCTATATTGATACGGGCGGCAAAGGCTGGGTATTACCCTGCACCCAACCGCTCTATGATTCTCAAGGTCATTTTTTAGGGGTCGCAGGCGTCGAAATGACATTGGATAATATCAAAGCCAATTTTTTGCCTCTCAAACAAACCAATGGTTTTTTACGCGCCTTTCTGTTAAACGCTGAAGGGCAGATCGTGGCCAGTAGCGAAGATCAAAGCAGTTCTTTTGAACTCGGTACTTTAATTAATAAAGCCCGTGAGCTCAAGGCTTATGCACACCCTGAAATCATTCAGCGTATGCAAGACGAACAATCAGGCTATGCAGAACTGGGCCCCAAAGCCGAAAAGGTCGTCGCATTTGCCCCGATCCGTTCTCTCGGCTGGTATTATCTGGTAGAGGCAACCAGCGAAAAGGCTCCTCAGTCCTGAACTTAGCCTAGAAGACTGAGTCAACAGCAAGTCCTCTGAATAAACGAGTCGATACATGTTAAACAAACTCAGTGGCGTGCAAGCAATGCTAATCGCCACCTTCTTTTTTTCACTGATGAATCTCTGCGTTAAACTTGTTCCCCGGCTACCGGCTCATGAAATCGTATTTTTTCGATCCCTGAGCATGTTTGTGATCTGCCTGGTCTTACTCAAAGCCCAGCGGATGCCACTACAAGGCCAACAACAACGAGATTTGTTTTTGCGTGGTTTTTTTGGCACCTGTGCGCTGCTAGCTTATTTCTACACTTTACAGAATATGCCCCTGGCATCTGCCGTCACGCTCCAGTATTTAAACCCAATTTTCTCGACTTTTCTGGCCATGTTCTTGCTCAAAGAAAAGGTCTTCCCCAGACAATGGTTATTTTTTGGCTGCTCTTTTGTAGGCGTCTTGATGGTCAAAGGCTTTGATCCACGGGTTTCGCTACCCTTCCTGGGGTTGGGGCTGCTTTCGGCTTTTTTCGCAGGCCTGGCCTATAATTATGTGCGTAAGCTGCGGGGCGCTGATCACCCACTGGTAGTCATTTTTTATTTTTCCTGGCTCACCCTGGCATTGGCCGGCCCGTACACCCTGATGCACTGGGTCTGGCCTCAGGGACAAGAGTGGCTCTGGCTATTACTGATCGGGCTTACCACTTATATTGCTCAGGTTCTGATGACCTATGCCTATCAGGCAGAACGTATGGCTATCATCGCCAACTTAAACTACACAGGTCTGGTCTACGCACTCATTATGGGCTGGCTCATTATTAAAGAACCGGTGTTACCGCTTTCTTTAGCCGGTATGTTAGTCATTATTCTGGGCGTGATACTGGGCAACCACAATGCTAAAAAACAAAGTACCCGTTTGGAACTCGCTCTTCAATCCAGGGAGTAAAGCTTTAAGTCCTGGAAGCCCTTAGCTAAATGCCGTAAAAAGCGCCCCTGATGCACCTCTTTCCAACCGGCGGGATCTGCCAATAAAAGCCACACAGCTTCTTCCAAAAACATCCAACGTAAGGCCTCTGGCCACAGCCTGATTTCGATTGGTGTTAAATCAATTTGTTGAGAATAAGCTTTTAAAAACACTAGCCACTCCTGCTGGGTCCATAAGCGCGCAGGAGCAGACAGGTGCTCGTTGTGAAAAAGCCAAACAGTCAGGGCCAGATCCAAAATACGAGGGAGATAGCCCGCACTATCAGGATCAATCAATAAAGGACCATGCGTTTGGTAAACCAAATTATTGGCTTTATAGTCCCAACTGGCATTTACCATCGGTAGCGCTGCAGCCATCAAACAAGAGCGAATCTGGGCCGCTTGTTTTAAAGATTCCTGAATCAACTGAGACTCAAGCTGTAGATTCTCTTGCGAAGCCAGTGCTTCTAAGCCCTGAAGATCTTCCTGGATACTTTCCAAATCTTGCAAAGGCCAATCATAGGATGGCAAGCCCAGATCCAGTGTAGATTGATGCAAACATCCGAGTAAGTCGCCCGCTTGTGCAATCTGATCAGGTAAGCCCGAATAGGCCTCCCCTTCAATAAAGGGGTACAAAACCCAGGCTTGCTCATCCTCACACCAGGGCTCAGCCAAAGCTTCAAGACTCAAACCGGCAGGCAAAGATCGGAGCCATTTTTGCAAGACTTGCGCCCGTTCTAGTGGGAAGCGAGTCGTTTTTAGAACCACAGACTGCTCTTGCCAGACAGCGCGATAAACCGGAGCATACGGATAAATCAGCTCAGGATCTGTGATTTGAAAGTGGGACTGAACCAGAGGGCTTAATCGATCCATCGTTGATCTTTCCTTGGTAATCTAAACTTATTTCTTTCATTTATACATTAATGGAATGGTCATCGCAATTTCTGCTCCTAATCACTCACAATCGATTGCCCTATAGCTGATATAATAAGCAAATGGTACAGAATAACAAACCCGATCCCCTCAAGGACTTTCCTGGCGGTCATGCACCGACAGAGCTCTTAAAAAAGACACATGTAGAAATGAACGAAGCGTTAAAGCGCGCAGAATTCGGGATTTCGACCCGGATTCACCAATTGGATCAGAGCGTTACCTTTATGTTGGACCAAAAGCAAGAAGTCATACTACGGGTCAGTAAAATAGATATCCAATACCAGCAAGAGCAGGTCTTGAGAATGTATATTCATTGCCGTACGAACTTTGAAAATGTCTTGTTTTTAGCTAAAAAACTCAAAATGAAAATTGCTGCTTTCAGTGCGCACTTTACGGTTATACTGAGCGCCCGCCCGGAACTAATCGAAAATTGGAACGAAGCCATCCTCGCCATGGATCATCCAGCCAAGTTTTTTGAAACCTTGGATGAAATCAAACGGCCCGTCTTTTTAAATATTAACCAATACGTTATCGAACGCATCTCAGATTGATGTCTGTCATAAGAAACTGGCGAACGCTCTTGGTGCAGGCCTCTTTATTCTGGCTTTGCTTCATTCCCCCCTTGCCTTTGCAGGCCGCAGGCCCACCTTTAGAAATATTTTCTGAGCAAGTAGATATCGATTTAAAACAACAGATCACTCGCTTTTCTGGCAAGGTCAGAATACTTTTTGAGCCCTATCAGGCCCATTGTCAAAGCGCAACCGTGCATGTCGACTCTCGCTCAAAACAAGTTATCAAAATCGTGATGAAAGGCCAGGTTATTGTCTCTCAAGGGCAAAACACAATCAAAGCTGAGCAGGTCAGTTTAGATGTTCGTCAAAATCGTCTGCAAATTCAGGGGCAGGTCTATACACGTTTTCAACTAGAGCGTCCCCTGAACTTAAATTTAAACTAAATATCGAGCATGTTTTAACTTAAAGCCACCGATAAAGATCTTGTATTCGTCTTGAGAAAGGGTAAACTAGCGAGCATGACCTACACAAATTCTTATCAACAACAAAATAGTGGAGCCAGCGCCTATAGTCCGTTTAACCGAACGGCCGGAGCACAGCAGCCCACTTATCAGGGCTATCCTGATGCCGTGAATGCTCCCCCTGGCTCACCCACTCAAGCTGGTAACTCATTTGCAGGCCCTGACGTTTACCTTGCTCCTAGCTCACCCGAAGATATTGATTCTATTTCTGGCAATATCGACAATAAAATCGCTCAGATTCGACGTGCTTTCCAGGGTGCTCCTCCTGCTGGGGCTGCACCTGCGGGAACAGCACCAAATGCCCCAGCTGTGCCCCAGGCTGATATCGACTGGGCCTTACAACTCGAGCAAAAAGTACAACAACAGGGCCATACGCCCACTGCTCAAGAAACAGCCCGCTATGAAGCGATTGCACAAAAATTAAGCCAACCCGCGCCAACAGCCCCCCCTGCTGGCGCACCAGCAGCTCCGGCCGTACCCCAGGCTGAGATCGATTGGGCCTTACAACTCGAACAAAAAGTACAACAGGGCCATACGCCCACCGCTCAAGAAACGGCCCGCTATGAAGCCATCGCACAAAAATTAAGCCAACCCACACCAACAGCTCCCCCTGCTGGCGCACCAGCAGCTCCGGCCGTGTCCCAGGCTGATATCGATTGGGCCTTACAACTCGAGCAAAAAGTACAGCAAGGTCATACGCCGACGGCTCAAGAAACAGGCCGTTATGAAGCCATTGCACAAAAATTAAGCCAACCTGCACCCACCGCTCCTGCAGCCGGTCAGCAACAAGGACCCCGCAACTGGGCCAACTGGGGTTCGCCTTTTAATGTGCCTGCCGCTCCAACCATGCCTCTACCAATCGCAGGGCCTGGTGGACAAGCAGTTCTGAATGTACCGACTTCTTTAAGAGGAGCTCCTCAAGCTCCACCTGCAGCCAGAATGAATCAACAGCCTGGCGCAGCCGCAGGCAATACACAAATGCCGCAGGGAGTCAGTCAACAAGAAATCGATTGGGCACTGCAACTTGAACAAAAAGTTCAACAGCAGGGCTATACTCCCAATGCACAAGAAAACGCACAATATCAAAATCTAGCGCAACGTATTACGGCAGCCCAACAACAGCAGCAAGCGCCACAAACAAACGCGCCCCCTGTTGGCGCCCCCCAACGCCCACAAACTCAAAACGCACAGCAAACTCCAGCCGGGGTTTCACAGCAAGAAATTGATTGGGCTTTACAATTAGAGCAGCGGGTCAACACTCAAAACTATCAGCCAAATGCTCAGGAAACAGCGCAATATCAAAACATTGCACAACGGATCACAGCAGCCCAACAGCAGCCGGCACCTACTGCACCACAGCAACAACAATTTACACCACCACCGGGAGCGCCACAACAACAATTCACGCCACCACCGGGAGCGCCACAACAACAATTTACACCGCCTCAGGCCACAACGCAGGCTCCCCAAGCTTTGCCAAATGGACTGTCACAGCAAGAAATTGATTGGGCTTTACAATTAGAGCAGCGGGTTAACACTCAAAATTATCAGCCTAACGCCCAGGAACTAGCAGCTTATGAAGGCATTGCACAACGTCTGAATGGCCCTCAGCAAGCGCCTCAACAGCAATTCACACCGCCCCCATCAAATGGTCCTCAGATGATGGTTCCAGGTGCAGCGCCACAAGTTCAAATCGTGCCGCAAAGCTACCCGCAGGTCCAACAGCAAACCCCACAAATGCTGGTTCCGCCCCATGTACAGGCTCCTTTCCCAGCGCCTCAACAGCAGCAGTTTCAACCACCGCAGCAACAAGCTTTCCCGCCTCAGCAACAGCCACCAGCAGCGCAAGGAGCCGGCATTACAGACCGTCTGAAAAATGCCTGGAACGCACTTTGGGGCTAGCCTACTAAACGAATCTATTTTAATCGGCCTGAGTCAAAGCTCAGGCCGATTTTTATTGAGAATTTGAAATTTCCAGATGCTGGAAAACCTGCGTCCACTTTTGGAAGCGGCTAGCTAAACCAAAACTTTCAGCCGAAAGGGATTGATAAGTCGTATTCAAAGTGGTCAAACTATAGCAATCCCAGGGAGTCATCCAGGGGCTTAATGCGGGCAATAAAATAGGCAGCAATCGCTCAAGTTTAATCTGGGCCAGCGCCGGGGAAATCCCCCACAGCGGTAAGAGCTCTTGCATCAAATCCGAAATTGACTGTGCCGGGTTACCCAAAACCAAATCCTGAGCCGGAGATTCGTTCAAAATACGGTGGCAGATAATTTTGGCAATATCTTCGGCATGAATAAAATGCACAAAGGCATTCGCCTGGAGATAGCGCAGCAGTCGCAAGTAAAATGGCCAACGAGACAAAGAAGAAGTCAATGGCGTCAGGGGATGTCCAGACTCAGCCTGATTTTCTCCACCTAAAATTAAGGTAGGGTAATAAATACTCACAGGGATCTGACATTTATTTCGATTCAACCACTGATGTATAACCGCTTTACTGCGAATATATTCGGTCCCGCGTTGCAAGCTTTCAGACCTGAATTGGTGATTGGAATCAAGTAAACTGGCTGTCGAAAAATAATGAATCTGCTCACAGACTTCCGGATCCAGCGCATTAAACAGCGCTTGTGTCAATTTGCAATTGACCACAAAGCAATCTTCACCGCCCCAGGATGTCACAGGATGAACCCATATTTGCACTTGCTTGAGCTGCTCTAGATAAGTCGGCAAAGCCTGCAAGCCCCCGCTCCAGATCTGAACACGCTGATCAGATTGAACGAATTGAGGCAGCTTTTCAGGTTGCCGTACCCATAAAATAAGCTTACAGCAGGTCTCTTTGAGCAAATATTTTGTCAAATAAGAACCACAAGTCCCGGTAGCGCCCGTTAATAAAATTGTTTTTTGCATCTTGTAATATTTTCTCTTTGAAGCCAAAGCCCCGTCACAGCTTGTTTTTAAGAAACCAGATAAACTGGTTAAATAAGCCAAGCGTTAAGTTAACTATACCTTAAACTAAATACCATTTTTACTTAAGAAAGTTTTCAAGAGAATCACTGATAATAATAATGTGAGATACAAAGAGTCTCAAGCGTAGAGAGAGAGTGTTAAGTCACTCTTCCAAATATTTTCATTTTTAGGGAGAGCATCAAATGTTTAAGAAATTACAAGGTCTCGTTTTAATCGCAATCGCTGCAGCAAGCTTAACTGCTTGTGGCCAAAACAATATGGCTGGCATGAATCCTTATGGTACCGGCTACTCTGACCCTTACGGAACTGGCACTGGCTACGGTTCTAACACCGGCTATGGTAGCAACACTGGCTACGGCACTGGCTACGGTTCAAATACCGGTTATGGTAGCAACACCGGTTATGGTTCAAACACCGGTTATGGTAGCAACACTGGCTATGGCACCAACACCGGCTACGGTTCTTCACCTTACGGGTCTTATAACGCAAACCAAACACCTGCACCTGCAACAACGACTAACACCCAGGCCCGTCGTTAATTAAAACGGCAAACACTCTCTCTCTCTTTTCCCCTCAGGTGTCACATCTGGGGGGAAAATCTTAAAAATCTAAAAATATGATCTAAGTCTCTGGTTTTTGTAAGGAATTGACGTAAAAGGGCTTTACATTTTGCCGTCAAAAAGTTAAATTGAAGTTATGGACAATACAATTTGAGGTTCAAAGAAATGAAAAACACATTAAAAAAAATACTGGTTTCGTTAAGTGCTCTGAGTCTCGTGCTCAGCCTAAGCGCTTGTGGTGGTGGTAACAATTTAAACAGCCCTTATCTACAAGATCCATACGGAACTGGCTATGGCACCGGTTACGGTAACAACACTGGCTATGGTTCTGGTTACGGAACTGGCTACGGCAACAACACCGGTTATGGTTCTGGTTACGGAACTGGCTACGGCAACAACACCGGCTATGGCAATAATAGCGGCTATGGCAGCTACAGTGCTCCTGCCTCCCCAGCTCCTACCGCCACACAAAACACAACAACCCCAAGCAAATAGTATCTGTCTCCACAGATATTTAATTGCGTTCATTTAAGTCAAATAATTGTTCGGGCCTGCATTAGCAGGCCTTTTTATTTAAGTTATCTTGTCTGAAAAGACATTCTGACTTGTACTATAAGACAGAGATTCCTATTGATCTGTGGCTTTTGTGCTAAAATACCGACAGAGAACAAGTGCATCAAAAGACATAAAACGTGAACAACCAATTATGCTTTAACTGGATAGTCTGAAAGCTATACTTGCACTTCAGACCTTGGCACCGGCGCCAGGCAAGCCGCAAACTTACTGTAATTGCCTTTCAGCCAAATGCCCGTTCTAATCAAAAGGTCTAAAAAGTCATTGCATCCACTGGGGCGAACTTTATAAACGATGATCCTGTTTCGTTTCGTCCAAGCTTGAATGCACCTTGATAATTGAATATATTCTTCTTTCCTCCATATGTAGACAGAAACGAGGTTAACATTAACACTGTGTCAAGAGAAATTATTGTCAGTGAATCCGAAAAAATCGCAGTTATTCTTGAAAACGGACAGGTACGTGAGTTTTACCTAAGTGAAGGGGAACAAAACGTCGGCGACATTATCCTCGCAACCGTTGAATCAATTGTGCCGGCGATTGAAGCCGCCTTTTTGAATATCGGCCGCGAAAAAAGTGGTTTCATCCACGTCTCCGATCTCCCTTCTAGCCGCAAGCAACAAAGTGGCATCCGTCAGTTTTTAAGACCCCAACAACAAATGCTAGTTCAAGTCACCCGTGAGCCAACCGGCAACAAAGGCGCCAACCTGACTGGTTTCATTCAATTACCCGGTCGCTTCCTGGTATTAACCCCTTTTGAGCGCCGTATTGGACTTTCCAAACGCATTTTTGACACCCGTGAACGGGCCCGTTTGGCACGTATTTCACGTATCATTTGTGGTTCTGGCTACGGTCTGGTCTTACGCCCTGAAGCGGTAGGTCAATCTGAGCAAACCTTGCGTGACGATCTCAAGCTTTTGCTGGGTCGTTGGAAGCAAATTTTAGCGCAATCAGAAAAAACAACAGCAGGAACCACTCTCTATCGCGATCAAGATGTTTTAGAGCGTATTTTACGCGAGGGTGCGACCAGCTCCGTCGCTCAGGTAACCGTCGACTCTCAGGCAACCTATGATCGAGCTATGCGCTATTTTGACAATTGGTCAGATACCAAAGCCCGTGGCAAGGTGCGCCTTTATAATGGTCAAGTTCCGATCCTCAGTCATTTTGGCGTTTATCAGCAATTAGAGTATGCCGTTCAGCCTCTGGTGCAATTGCCGAGCGGTGGCACTCTGGTCATCCAGGCCACTGAAGCTCTAACTTCGATTGATATCAACACCTCTTCAATGACGTCAACAGATAATCAACCCGAAACCATTTTACGTACCAATTGTGAAGCAGCCGAAGAAATTGCCAAACAACTGGTTTTGCGTGATATCGGTGGCGTGATCGTCATTGACTTTATTGATATGGATAATCCCCGAGATCAGCAAATTGTCTGGCAAAAATTAGCCGATGCCTTGCATCATGATAAATCTCAGCCTCAGATCAATTATTTCTCTGACTTCGGTCTAGTAGAAATGACCCGTCGCCGGCAACGGCAACGTCTAAGTGAAATGTTAACAATGCCTTGCCCCACCTGCCAGGGTGTTGGACGGATTCGTAATCTCTTGTACCGCTCAGACATTCTGACGTCTCCAGGCATGAAGTCACGTTTACCTGTGATTCAACCTGACGAGAAATCAGAGCGTTATCGTGATGGCAATGAAAAGCCCGCACCGCGTCCAACACAACAGCGTAGTAGTAGCTCTACTGGACGCAATAGCAATCCACGTCAAACTGAAGAGGCAGCCCAAGTCAGCCAGCCTAAACATCAGGTTAGCTCAGCACCTCCAGCCAAACCCATCCAAAAAGAAGCCATCGCTAAAGAAAAACCCAAGGAAAAGAAAGAAAAACTCGAAGACTTGCTCTTCGATGACTCTATTTTCAATGGAGAACTAAGTGATAGCGTTCTCGAAAGCTATATTGAGCGTGAAGATAGCTTAAATGTATCCGGCCGTTTAGAATCTGCTTTGGATGAATTGATTGCCAAAGTTGATGAGCAAGGTCTTGAAAGCATTAAGCGGAGCCCTTCTGAAGAAGCAGAGCCCAAAGCAAAAACATCTAAATCACAGGCTTCCGAGTCCGATCAAGATGATGAATATGAACAAGCTCAAAACGAAGCTGAACCTCAAGACAATGAGCCTGAAGCCACAGAGGAATCTGAAAATGCTGAAGCCATCGTAGAGAAGCCTAGTCGCAAAAAAGCCCCGGCTCGCGCTAAAAAACGTCCCAGCAAAACACGTAGCAAAACCAAAGAAAGCGAAGTGGACACTGTTGAGCCTGAGAGCGATCTCAGCCCTGAACAGGAGCCCATTGCTGAAATGGTACAATCAGAGCCTGCTATTTCAGCAATGGCAGAGCCTGAGACAGAAGCACCACTGGACGCGCCAGATGAGCAGCCAAAAGCTGTTAAATCTGTCTCAGTGAGTCCGGCAAGCCTTGCTGAATCGGCATTAACAGCCTCGTCAAAAGCGAGTACAACCAAAAAGCCCGTAAAGCGCGCATTAAGCAAACGTCGAACCATTCGTAGCTTTCGGCCAAAACGTTAAGGAGCTTTAAGCATGCAACGTAAACCATCCTGGTTAAAGGTTCGCCTTGCCAGTGGTGAAACCTATACGCATCTGAAAGAAATCTTGCGCGAACGTAAACTGGTAACGGTTTGCGAAGAAGCCCGTTGCCCCAACATTGGTGAATGTTGGGGTTCGGGTACGGCCACTTTCATGCTGATGGGTGATACCTGTACGCGTGGCTGTCGCTTTTGCGCAGTCAAAACCGCTCGCCTGGGTCAACCACTGGATCTAGCAGAACCGAAAAAAATTGCCGAATCCGTAGCAGCCATGAATTTAGATTATGTCGTCCTCACTTCTGTAGATAGAGATGACTTGCCTGATCAGGGTGCCGCCCATTTTGCAAGTACGATTCGTGAATTGAAACAGGCTCACCCCCGGGTGATTACCGAAGTCTTGATTCCTGATTTCAGAGGCAGTGAAGCGGCATTAGAAACGATGGTACAAGCTCAGCCTGAAGTGATCGCTCACAATCTCGAAACCGTGCCACGTTTAAGTCGGCAAGTGCGAGATCAACGAGCCAGCTATCAGCAATCTTTGGATGTGCTGCAGTGGATCAAGCAACGTGATCCCAGTCGCTACACCAAAACAGCTTTGATGTTGGGTCTGGGCGAAACAGAAGCAGAGATTCTGGCTTCTATGGACGATATGCGTGCCGTGGGAGTCGATATCCTGACCATGGGTCAATACCTACAACCCACTCAAAAGCATTTGCCCGTACACGAATTTGTTCCACCGGAGCAATTTGAGCGCTTGCGGATATTGGGTGAAGCCAAAGGATTTTTGTTTATTGCCGCCGGCCCATTGGTGCGGAGCTCTTACCGTGCCGGTGAGTTTTTCATAAAAAATACCATCGAAGAAAACCGGAGACGTTCTGCATGACTGAGATTAAGCTTCCTGATATTGGCGAAGGAATCGCCGAAGGTGAAATTGTCGCCTGGGCGGTTAAAGTCGGTGATCAGATCGAAATCGATGCCCCGCTAGTCGAAGTCCTGACGGATAAAGCCTCTGTCGAAATCCCCTCTCCGGTCAGCGGCGAGGTCAGCGAAATTTTGTTTGAGCTGGGTGATCTCGTACCTGTTGGCGATGTGATCATACGCTTAAAATCTAGCGAAAGCAAAGCGACAACAAACTCTCAGGCGGCCCCTGAAGCAGCAGCCCATTCGCTCGCATCACGCGTTCCCGAATCCACTCACAAAGCAACGGACTCCGATGTGCTGGCCACGCCTTCTATTCGCCGTGCAGCCAGAGAAAAGGGGCTCGACTTAAGCCAAATCAAAGGATCTGGCCCCTATGGTCGTATTCTTTTAGAAGATCTAGAAACAACGCCAGAAGCGACAGTACAAAGCCAAGCATCCAATCTAGCAGTTCCCCCTGCGGCTGCGAAGCCTAAGTTAGCAAATGAAAAGACAAGTGAAAACGAAGAGCGGATCCCGCTACGTGGCATTCGCCGTAAAATCGCTGAGCAAATGGTCAAAGCCAAATTTACAGCCCCGGACTTTTTGTATGCTGATGAAGCTGATTTCAGCGAGCTGGTCAAATTTCGTCAGGCCGTGGCTCCTGATCTCAAAGCAGAGGGCATTAAACTAACCTATTTGCCCTTTATTATCAAAGCAGTTGTCTCTGCCTTGAAAAAATTCCCAACCTTAAACGCCAGTTTCGATGATCTCGCCCAGGAAGTCGTGCTTAAAAAGTATTATCATATTGGCTTTGCGACCGACTCACCCAATGGCTTATTTGTACCGGTGATCAAGCATGCGGATCAAAAAAGCTTGCTTGAACTCTCACAAGAAATTGTCACTCTGGCTGAGCGTGTCAGAGAAGGTAAAGCCAGCTCAGAAGAGATGCGCGGAGGCACCTTTACGATCACAAATATTGGGGCGATTGGTGGTATCATGTCGGCACCGATTATCAATCATCCCGAAGTGGCCATTATGGGGGTCAATAAAATCTATCAGAAACCCATGGTTTATCAAAATGAAATCGCTATTCGCTGGGCCTGCACCCTCTCTTTATCTTTTGATCACCGGGTAGTGGATGGCGCTGATGGCGCCCGTTTCACCAATCATGTGATCCAATTATTGGAAAACCCCCAGCGACTGCTACTCGAAATCTAAGATGGCGGATCTGGGCAGCCTGGAGTTGCACACAGAACCCTCCCTTTGCAAGCACGTGCTTTCCAGGCCTGAACTTGAAATCTATGATTTGGGCCTCCGAGATTACCAGGAAATTTGGAGTTTACAACAACAGTGGGTAACTCTACGTGCAAGCCAAAGTATTCCTGATCGCCTGATTTTGGTCGAGCATTCGCCAGTCTTAACGGCAGGGCGTAAGTTTAAAATAGACCATCTGCTCTTGCCCGATCTCACTCCTTTGTTTCAAATTGAGCGCGGCGGCGATATCAGCTTTCATGAACCAGGTCAAATCGTGGCCTATCCAATTTTTTATTTAGACCCTGCTCGGCGCAATATCCGTGCTTTTTTAAGAGGTCTCGAAAATGCCTTGATTCAGGTTCTGGAGCAGTTTGAACTCAGAGGACGACAGGATTCAGAGCATACAGGCGTCTGGGTTGAAGAACGCAAAATTGCCTCTATAGGCATCGCCGTCCGCCGCTGGGTCACCTATCATGGTCTGGCTCTAAATGTTAGCAATAGCCTGGACTTAACCCAGCAAATCAAGCCCTGTGGCTTTGATGGCAGCCTGATGACTAGCTTAGCCAAAGAACAAGTTAATGTTTCACAAAATGCTGTCAAACAAGCGCTTATTAAAGCGATTCAACAGTGGTGGCTCAATGACTGAAGCACTGCTTTATTTGGGGCGACGCCCAGAGCTAACCCAGCAATTACTGCCCTTGTTTCGCTCCCATCCCAGCTTAGAGCTCTATACCTGTCAAAGTGGCGCCAAAGAACTGGAAGCACAGATTCAGTACTTTAGCCCTCACCTGATCTTAATCGATGCCCATATCTTAACTGAAACCGACGCCAATGAATTCCAACAAATTTTCAATAAAACTGCCAGCCCCCCGATTCTGCTGGTCTACCGTAGTGAAAGCGAACGCCAACAAGTCATTCAAATTGCCCTCGGCTGGGGTGCCTCCGATATTATTTCGCTTCAGCAGGCCCAGTGGGAAGAAAATCTACTCAGTCGTATCTTCTTATTATTGCCACTGGGAAGACAAACTCGGAAAGCCCGTGGTACAAGACCTTTACCCAATTTCCGCACAGAAGCCCCGCGCAGCAGCCAACGCTTATTGATTATCGGAGCCTCTACAGGCGGTCCTCCGGCTTTAGCAAAAATCATGTCTGAGCTGCCGCTTCATTTTCAAGTTCCGATTTTAATTGTGCAACATATTTCAGGTCAGTGGACTCAATCTCTCTCTGAACGCTTAAATGAGCTCAGCCCCCTGACGGTCAGGCAAGCACGCCCACTGGATCGCCTATTTCCAGGACAGGTACTGGTCGTTCCGGGAGATCAACAAGTGGCTTTTCAAAGCACAGGCACCCTGACCCTCTATCACCGTCCGGGACTCAATGCCCCTTCCGTCGATTTAGCCCTGCGTTCAGCGGTTGACGCCTTTGGGTCTCAGGTCAGTGCCGTCATTTTAACCGGCATGGGCCAGGACGGCCTGGAAGGCGTCAAAAAGCTCAAACAAGCCGGGGGATTTGCACTCGCTGAGCACGCTTCGTCTTGTGTTGTCTATGGTATGCCACGGGCCATTATCGAGGCGGGTCTGGCCGATCGTGTGGTGCCGATTTCACGCATGGCTCAGGAAATTCAGAGCTGCCTCACTCCCCGTTAAAATGGATATTGCCTCTAATGCCGGAGAAGGCCAATTGAACATCTCAGCCTGGCAATGAGTCTTGGCAATAATCATCTTTAAAGGAAGGTACATATGATGAAAACACTGATCCTACTCAGCACCACTTTCATGCTGGCGAGTACACCCAGCGCAGAGCGCTTAAAGAAATTGCTCAGCCCATCTGAATGGCAAGCCCAACAAAACTATAGCCAAAAATTTCAACAGGTCAAAACACAAGACGATTTTATCAAGGTCTTTCGGCAAGCCCAGAATCTACCCGCAACCGCCACTTTCCAAAAACAATGGGATCACTATATGAATGATCAAACCAAGCAAGTGAGACCTGATTTTGGATGGTTACAACCCTTTTTCCCCGGTCTAGAACTGCGTTTTGAAGGAGAAGGAACGACGGCTGTACTGGCGACTTTCTTCCCTGAGTTTGCCCAATTGGCAAAAAAAACGACCGAAACCCAGGATGACCAATTTATCGCCCTGATGCAGCGCCTGCATGGTGAGGTCAGTACTGGCTACCGCAAGTGGATGGAACGCACCTGGGATTATGGTGGCTGTTCTTATTTGGGCAGTGGCAAGCACAGCCAATTTTTGAAAGATATTCAAGCTCAGCTCAAGCAGAAAAGTCCTTTTCAGACTGAACTCAAAGAAGAAGCCTCACGGCTGTTACAAGATCTAAGCCAGGCGGAAAGCTTTTGTGGCGGGCGTCAGGCAGCCCTAAAAGAAATGCAGCAATTATTAAAAAACTTTAGCTGGAGCAAAGCCGAAAAACAAGCATTGCAGCAGCAATCTCAACGGATTCAGAGTGGAAAAATCGCGGATAATCTATTCAACCCCAAATAGAGCGCAACGACAGCCACGCCACTGATCAAGTCGGCGGCCTAAAAATTAGCACGCACAATCAAAGCACAAAACAATAAAGGCATGGCAAATAAAAATAAATGCCACATGTCAAAAATCAGGTCTTTCAGGTGATAAGTATGCATTTTGCAGGCTCCTTTGCTCTGTTTTATACTTTTATTGTGACAGATACCAAAGGAGATTGCGATGCCCTGAAAGACGATTTTTGCGTGATTTTGATCACTATTCAACTAAAATTCAAACTTTTTGATGGAACATAATCTGCAGCGAACGATTAATTTGCCCCAAGTCAAAAGCCGCCGGATTGAGATCCCCATAAGTGTCCAACATCTCCTGATAAGCCTGATGTTGAGGATCTTTTAAAATACTCAGGAGTTCATAATAACCAAACATGCCACCTGAGTTTTCTGGGGGGGTCGCGTTTTCGCCTTCCAGACAAACAGGGAGTTGCTGAGCATCAAGCTCAGAAATGGGGCGTATTTTTTCGACCATCACGTCGTGCTCCCAGCCATCAGATAAATCATACTCATAGATCAACGGGGTTTTACCACGTTTAATCAACTGGCCGAGTAAGAATTGACTGGCATCACTGCGCTTGCGACTGGAGCCGAGAGCATCGGAGCTATAATAATGGTCATCGAGAATAAACTGGTAGTGATGTTCACTATCCCAACCCATAACAATCTGAAACACGTCATGCAATTGATCGAGGGTCGTATTACCTAAAACTTGGAATCTACGCCAAACAAGCGGGTCACTGCCATTCAACTGTGCTTTGAGCTGGTATAAAATTTTGCCCACTGAGTAAGCACCTTTCTAAGTCCAGGCGAGAGGTTAAGAAGGAGTACAAATCCCAGACATTCAGGTATTATAACGTTTCATTAGACTTTTTTGCGACCCCAAAGTCGATCAAAACTCTTGATTCATTTTTGCGAGATCTGGGTATACTAAATATGAAGCGTTATTTTGATGAATTATAGAGGGTTAATTTGAATGGGTATGAATAAAGCTGGAGCGACTCCCAGCACCAATAGTTATCAAGCAGTTCAACGTACGCCGCCCAGAGCTCCAGAGGCACAAACCACATCAGCGCCAAGACCTCAAGTACCTGCTAGCGCACCGAATCTAAATACAGCCAGTGGAGTCACTTTAAATAATACTGAAGGCAGTAACTTTGATCCGATTCAGCAAGGTATTTTTAGTCGACAACTAGATGCTCGCGCCAAAGCATCAAATCCAAATAGCGTTTCAAATCAACTGGCTGAATCAATGAAAAATATTTTACATGCCCTCAAAGCAAACCAAAATATCTCTCCTAGCTTGTTCGACAGCATTGCCGAGCAGATGAGTAAAATCGGTGAACGTCTGGGTGAAATCGCCAGCTCTGCCCTTCAGAGCTCTGAAGCAGCGCAGCAAGGCGAACAGCAAGTTGAAGGCCAAGAAGGCGAGCAACAAGTTGAAGGCCAAGAAGGCGAACAGCAAGTTGAAGGCCAAGAA
>JBBKWI010000237.1:0-4285 GCA_037968875.1 Candidatus Sericytochromatia bacterium
GTTTTGTGGCCACGGGCTTGCATTTCAGCTGTGATCGCAGGGAATTTACTGGCATCACCCAAACCGCTGGGGGGCGGGCGATCGAGGCCATCAAAGTCTGAGCCCAGACCAACATGCTCGATACCCGCGACCTTGATAGCGTGATCAATATGATCGACCACGGTTTTGACATCGGCTTTGCCCTGAGCCTGCAGATGTGGTGGGTAAAATATCGTGCCGATCACGCCCCCGTTGACAGCCAATAATTTGAGCATATCGTCACTAAGATTGCGGGCGTTTTTTTGCACGCCATCAACAGCGGAATGTGAAGCGATCACGGGCTGCTTGCTGGCCTTGAGTACATCATAGAAGGCGGCGTCAGACAAATGCGAGACATCGACCAACATGCCCAGTTGATTCATGCGTTCGATAGCCATTTTGCCAAATTTACTCAGACCCTTCCAGCGCGGCTTAGGTTGGCCTGAGCTATCAGCCATCAGGGTATGGGTACTCCAGGTTGGGCCCAGATAACGCACGCCTTGCTTATAGAAATAGTTCAGATTATCGAGAGAGTCGCCAATCGGATCAGCGCCTTCCATGCCCATCAAGCCAGCTATTTTACCGGCCTGGGTAATGCGCTCAATGTCGGCATGGCTATAGGCCATCTCAATATATTTTTCATTCGCCTGGACTTCTTTTTTGAGGGACGCAATAATAAAATCAGCCTGCGATTTTTCTTTGCCTTTGTACTGGTAAGGATTCACAAAGATCGAAAAGAAAACAACATCCACGCCACCGGCGCCCATTTTCTCCAGGCTGACCTGACCGCCATTGCTTAAGAGTTTGACGTTTCTCTCTGTGATCAATAAAGGCGTTTCGACATGGGTGTCGACCACGATCGCCTGCTGATGCAATTGTGCCAGGCTCGAAGGCGAAGGCATCGGTTTGTTCGTCGGCGCTGGACTGGACACAGCTGAGAGTGAAAGTTCAACTTTACCCGGATCCAGACTGTCTCCAGAGCTTGCATTGGGATTTGTCGAGGCACTCGGACTGGGTGCAACCGTGCTTGAGTCCGAGCTTGGGCCAGAATCCAGGCTGTCCTTTCCCAATCCAGGCATTGGTTTAGAGGGGTACTCTTCTGTAAGTGAAGCCATTAAGCCCTCTGGATCTTCAGATGAGGCACGACTTGCAGCAAAAGGCATTTGAAGCAGCGGAGCCTGGGGTTCCAGCGATTTTGGGCCGGCTGTGCTTTCGCGAATAATCGCAGCCCCAACCAGACAAGATAGGCCCACGGCCAATAAGACAACACCCTGAATCATGACGGATCTCCTTCTGGTTTTTGGCCCACGATATAGGTATCGTTCCAGCCAAATTCTTCAAAGCCTTTATCGACAATTTCAAAACCACTGTCTTGAAAGACTTGCTCTAATAATGGCAAGGGGTAAGGGCGAATATGGGTAATATCTAGCCAGAAACCTTCATGGCGCACGGTTTGATTACGCCAATTGGGTGTGCGCACCAGTAATTTGCCACCTGGTCGCAAAACCCGCAAGGCGTTTTCGACCATCGCAATGGCACGATCACCATCGACATGCTCAATCACATGAGAGGCATGGATCCCGCCCAGGCTATTGTCCTGCATTTCTGACAAACGCCGCTCATCTCCCAAGAGAGATTGTAATTTCAAATTGTCACAGACGGCCACCATATCCGGGTCTGGATCTAGTCCAAAAGCGGGCTGCTTGAGATCATCGCGCATAATTTCCAGAAAAATACCTGAGCCGGAACCAATATCGAGCACGTCCCCCAAACAGCCTTTGAAATAAGCGGCATAGCGAGCGTGCCAATTGCGACGGCCCTGCAGCTCATTGGCATCATAATCACTATGAAACAGGCTGTACTTCTGCTTACGACCGGCCTGACCTTCGGCTGCGGCTTGCTTGACTGCTGCAGCTCGGGCCTCAAAATCGACTTCCAGACTCAGGGTAGTCAGGCGGGCCTGCATTTGCTCGAGAGCAGCGTCCCAGTGGTTTTCAAATTCAGGAACTGCGGCCTCCAGAGCCTGAGTCAGCGCATCCAGGGCATAGATCCCCACCTGCTGGGGCGCGTTCTCTAGATAGACGACCGACTTCGCTTCAGCGAGAGCTTCGTGAGCAGCCTGGGTATTGAGTGGATGTAATAGCAGCTGAGAGGCCTTTAAAAAACCAAGATAAGCTTCTTTTTCAAAAGCCGCAATCCAGGAACCTATATTCAGCGTTTCCAGATCCAAATTTAGCGCTTCACCGATCTCTGTGGCAGCGGCAATCAGTTCGGTTTCGATCATGTCAACTTTGGTCTGAGCTTGCTCATCGATAATTAAATACAGCGCCAGCATCACTTCCGGGCGTTGGCCAAAGGCGCTTAGAAAGTTTTTCAGGACAATACGCAGTTCAGCACTTTGATTGGCTGCTAAGGCACAAAACACCATTAGCTCCCCTTCAAGCGGCACCGGTGCCTGGGGTGTGATCGGCCAGGGGCTTGCTAGCGGTGGCAAAATCTGAGTTGGGGTCGTCGGAGAAAGCCGCTCGCGATCGCGCTCTGAAAAAAACCAGACTTCATCATAAGACGACGCTGGCAAAACTTCAGGATCGAGTAAAATATTCCACTGAATCGGATGGGGCTGATAGTCTTTGCTCTGACCATGAAAAAGCTGAAACTGCGCTGAAAATAAAGGCCGCGAAAAATCAGCATAATGCTCCGGCCAGTCGGCCAACTCAGCCTTGCGCGTAAACTCCGCTTTCAGAGTCACCCGTTCACTCAGGGCTGAGATCAGCGGCGGCGCCAATCGGGTCTGTGGGCGAGCTAAATCAGGGTCAATCAAATAGCGAACTTGCATGCCATCACCTCCGCAGTGCATTATAACAAGCCAGAGCGGAGCTTAGAGACAAACATCAATCAGGATATCTATCGCAGCAGAACAAAGGGCTGGACTCTGAAGCGGGCAAGCGCCAAGCCTCAAAATGCTATAATTAATCAATAGTAGCCTAAAAAACCACTTAAACAGTGAGATCCGAGGCCAATGATGGAAACGCCCTCCGTCCAGCTGATCGCTTTAGCAATTCCCTTTTTTTTCTTATTAATCGGAATTGAAGTGTTTTATTCGCTCTGGAAGCGCAACGGACATTACAATTTTCATGACTCGCTGGCCGATCTCAGCTGTGGCATTTTGCAGCAAGTCGGTGGCTTTTTCATGGCCTTTCTCTATATCGGTGCTTATTTGTTTTTTTATGAGCTGCGTTTCTGGACCGTACCCAATCACTGGTTAAGCTGGGTAGGCTGTTTTTTGGCTGTCGATCTGGCTTATTATTGGTTTCACCGCTCTGCTCATCGTATTAATTTACTCTGGGGCGGTCATGCGCCCCATCACCAGAGCGAAGAATACAATCTAACCGTTGCTTTGCGTCAGGGCTTTTTCTCAGAGCCCATTGCCGCTCTATTTTACTTACCCCTGGCTTTACTGGGCTTCCATCCGCTGCTGTTTGTAATCTGCCATGAACTCAATACGATTTATCAATTTTGGATTCATACCCGCTCAATTGGAAAGTTAGGGGCATTAGAACTGCTTTTTAATACGCCCTCGCATCACCGGGTGCATCACGGGGTCAACCCCAAGTATATTGACCGCAACCATGCTGGGGTCTTGATCATCTGGGACAAGCTCTTTGGCACCTTTCAGATAGAAGAAGAAGAGCCCGTCTATGGTGTGGTCACGCCTTTGCGTTCCTGGAACCCGATTCAGGCCAATCTGGAACACTGGCGTAGTGTCTGGCGTACAGCCAATAAACTCCCCCGCTGGCAAGATCGCTTGCTGATCTGGGGCATGCCACCGGGCTGGCACCCGGATCAGCCCGTCCCTGAAATACCCGAAGTCAATGCCAGTTCTTTTAGCAAATACCGCACCCGCCAAAGTAAAAGCCTGAGCCTTTATCTGTTTATTCAGTTTTTAATTACCTTAGGTATTGCGCTTTATTTGCTAGAGTTTGATGCAGGGCTCAATCTCACCAATTTAAGCCTGGCACTCTTGGTTGCGATCGGTTTGATCTCAGTCAGCGGCATGCAAGAAAACAAGCGCTGGGCCTTTCCTCTGGAAGCTTTACGTTGGTGTCTGCTGGGCGGTGGGGCCTTGTGGTATTTTCAGCTGCAAGTCCCCGGCTTAGGAATGGCAGCGATCGCGGCTATCATGCTGCTCTGGATGGGGGTTTCTTATCCGCGCTGGTTGCGCTTTCGCTTCGAAGAGCAACCCCCACAACGGGTTTGAAAATATCAC
>JBBKWI010000238.1:0-5996 GCA_037968875.1 Candidatus Sericytochromatia bacterium
CTAGTACCCCAGTTCCCCCCCAAATCCCCCTCCTTGGGAGGGGGTTTTTTCGTTGGGGGTATTTTTTGTGTGTATTCCATTAAAAAAGCCCGCTCAGAGGCGGGCTGAATACGTATGCAGTCTTAGTTTACTAGTTAACGTTTGATAATAGGTGAGATGCCGATTTGAAATACGGGATTGACTTGAATCTGTTGGTTTTCTTCAATCTGGTAAACGATAAATTCATTTTGCATGGCTGTGACAGCGGCCTGCAGGTTGCGTTCGCTGCTGGCTTGCATACGAACCACATAGGTGCTCAGTTGGGGAATCACCTTGACCAGTTGCAGCCGGTATTTTTGTAAGAATTTTTCGAGCACGATGGGGTGGGCATCAGCGTTAAAGCGAATCAAGAATTCATGAGCTGTGGTCTGGTTTTGGGCTTGCATTTGGAAAGCGGGCGTGCTGTAGGGGGCTTGAACCATGAGGGGAGTTTGTCCGCAAGCTGACAGGGCCAGGAGAGATGTGAGGGCGAAGATGCTTTTGCTGATGATGTTATTCATTTGATTGAGTCCTTATTTATACTTAATTTAATCTTTAATTAACCTTATGAATATACTATATAGCACTTTAGTTATAAATGTCAACATATGGTATAAAAAATAAAATAAATAACTTATGGGTGATATATATCCGATTAAAAGCCATTGAAAGAAATTGGGATCAGCTTAAGGCCTGGCGTCAAGTGCCGGGACGCACTTCAAACCCAGAGAATTGGGCTAGGGTTTGGAGCGATTAACGCGAGTGCGGTCTGCACGCCGCCGGGACGTTCGCGCGGCACGTCCTGTGCCTTCACTCTCTAATGAGTCGCCCGGTTCCGCCATCCCTGGCTCCCACCGGGCTTCTATTCCCTCTGGCATCCAGACCAGGGATATTTGGAGCAGGGGACAAGAAACCTGTTCTGGTTTGGTTTGCGTTTTTCTGTTTTCAGAATCTCTCAGGTCTGCGGGGCATAGGGAATATGAGTGCTGCGGGAGCCAGGGGCTTTAGTCGTTTGCGACAAAGGAGCGTTACGAATAAGGAGCTCTGCCCCTAGTGGGTGTTTATGCCCTGTGGGTACAGCATAGCTAGGGTGGGGCAGATGCGCCCGTCGCCCTGCAGACCTCAACCGCCTTTGGCATCCAGACCAGAGGATGTTTGGGACAGCTCCTGGTGCATGCCCAAAGATGCGGCTGAATACACTCTATTTGAAAAAGGTATTTCAAAAGTCGAGGGCAAAGCTCCTGATACTCTGAGGTGACAGAAATACACAAGCCATCAGAGTGATTTTCTTGAGTTATGTTCATCCTATCAGGTGCTGCTTGATTCCATAAATGTGAAATTTTAGCGATTTATTTACCCCCCCACAAAATTGCTTGCACTTTTTGTAAAGCTGTTAGAATTAGTAATAATAATTGTTGGAAATCTGTTATCCGGGCGTTTTAGTGGCGTCATTCATACCAAGGGGCATTCTATTGTGAACATTATTGCTTTTCGTCGTCTTCCTGCGTCTAATTTCTTACGATGGCATTTTAGGGAGTGGAACTCATCCTCCCCCACCAGTAGACATTCTAAATTGCCCGAGCTAAAGCGGATTATAATGGCTAGCGCTCTATTTGTGAGCGGTTGCAGTGCCTTGAAACCGGAAATTGAACGTTATGCACCGGGCGCAGAAGCCATTGTTTCAGAGCTTTCGTATGAGAATAAGTACATCCGATACTGTGAGCCGCTTGATCTCCCAACGCAACCTGCTTTGCATTTGCCCCTTGATCTTGCTGTCAGTCAAGATGGGCAAACCGTGTATGCGATTAGCAAAGAGCCACCTCTGTTTAATCCCAATCGTTATAAACAAGCCTCTAGCCCCCAGACCTATCAACCCGCAGATTTGCAGCGCCGCTTTATTTATCAGCTGAAGCAAGGCAGTACACAAGCTGAGATCGTGAAACACAATGGCAAACCGCCGTTGAGTTGTGTGCTGGGCGATGAATTGGAAATGGACAACCAGGATCGGCTCTATGCGGTCGATGAAGTTAATCGACGGATTTATCGTGTCGAAGCAAACCGACTTGAAAAAGTGGTGGAAATTGATGAGGTGTCAAGTGGGAGTATTGATTTGTTAGCGCCCGACGAAGTGCAGCGCAAAATTTATTTTGGCGCTCCCCATGCCTTGAGAGCTTCTGATTCCCATCTGTATTATGGAGTTGCCTCAAATGGCGAAGCAAGTAGAGAGATTCAGATCCGTTCTTTTGACTTTGCTGCCCAAACATCAGCGACTTTTTTTGATACTGAAGCTTTATTAGACTATATAAGTATTATTGGAGACGAAGTCTTTCTTTGGTTCTTACCTTTTCGGGCTCAACCACCAGATACCGAATTGCCTCTCCAAGGAATGGAGTCACAACGGGGAATTTCTCTAAAACCCTTTGGGCATATTGTAGATAGCATTGCCACAGAATCACAGGATCAATGGGTTTTTTATGCCACAGACGCTGATAAGCATGTGGTATACAAACTGGTCACCAACACAGACTTTGTCTTCAAGGACTTTTCAATCTTTGCAGGTGTTTCAGAGCAGGCTGGTTTTAAGGATGGGACAGGTTCTGAAGCACGCTTTGACAGCCCAGCAGGTTTAAGCCTAGATGGTGCTGGCAATCTTTATGTCGCTGATTCAGGAAATCACGCGATTCGTAAAATCACGCCATCGGGTGAGATCAGTACGTTTTTCAAAGAGCAAATACCATATCGCGCCAGATAGCAAAAATGAATGGCTGAGCAAGAAACTTAACTACAGAGGGCACTGAAATGAACCAGATACGCAGCAGAAAGTTGACTAGAACACGTCGCCTGACACTTTATTTGATAACCTTTCTTTTTAGTTTGATGAGTTGTAGTCCTGGGCCTGTAGGTGTCTCGAACAGCCTGTCTAAAAGCTCTTTAACATTACCGCTTTTAGATGGGTTTAAGCTTCAATCGATGCAGGCCACTGAGCCCGCTCCTACTCAGTTAACAACAGCCTTAGCACCAGAGTCTCCTCTTTACGAACTGAGTTTTGAAACGATGCCAGCGGGTGGTGGTGCTGTAAAAATGCCTCAACAGGGGACCTTTAAAGTCAGTATCGAAGCGGGTCAAGATTTTGCAATTTTAGATGCCGATGCGACTGACGGAATGGCGAGTCTTCGGGTGCCAGCAAACGTTTTCGATATTTATCTGAAACCCGAACAGCCGATAACCCTGCCGCCGCTTTGCCAGAGAGAATCCGCTTCCTCGACTTCCATCTTAGACCAGATGGATCAAGTGGTGCAGGATAAAGCCCAGGCATTGATTGCTGCTGGCAAAGAGAGTTGCGTCTATTTGCCAGCGGCCAACCAGCGTCAAAATGCCAACTGTAATAGTGCTAAATCGGGCCTGAACTGTAGCGGCCCGATCAATAAAAATATTTCAAGTGCGCAATGTCCAGAAATTGCTGTTTACGCAGGAGCTGTCAATCTAAACCACGATTTGCGTGCTTCAAAGCTTTTTGTGGCTACCTCAAACAATCTGACTCTCAATCATGCGGCTCAGGGGATCTTCGCTTCGCGTAATAATTTGAATACCAATCTCAATGGTAATCGTCAATTAGAGGGTGTTTTTGTGAGTGGAGGCAGTAGCAATCTCGGCCTGGGTGGAACGCCTCAAATGACAGGGCTTTACCATTTAGCGAGTAACGCAGCGCTCTCGTTTAATATGAACGGCAATGCCAAATTCGAAGGGGCTCTCTGCAGCACAGGTTCGGTTAACTTTAATCGCAATGGCAACACCCAGGCAATTTATAATCCTGATGCTCTTCTTCCCTGGTTGGCTGATCTGCCGCAATTGTCCCAGTTAATGTGTGATTCCCGGCCTAATTTCTATACCCAAACCTTGCCGCAAAACTGTGAGCCCTCGATAGCTTCAGGCAGTATGCAGATCAGGGATCCGCTTTATCTACTTGATCAAACCCTTGCGCCCAGATCAGATGCGCAATGGTATAAGATGCCCAGTCGACCCCTGCCGGTTCCTGCTGATTGGTATAGTCCTGATGCAGCTAAATATGTACTCACGCTCGATAATCAGGGTCTAAAAAGCTTAAAGACCCGTTGGTATGCTCAACAAAATCAAGATCCAAGCATCCCGCAAACGGTGCGGGTTATTCCCCGTGTGGACTGCATTCGCCCCAATCGCAATGGCACCTTTACGGCTTATTTGGGTTACGAAAATCAGATGTCAGGCCCTGTCACGATCCCGGTGGGTGACTTTAACAAACTTTCTCCAGCTCCTATAGATAAAGGCCAGCCAGTCACCTTTCAAGCAGGCTCAAGTGCGTCTTTTCCCCAATCTATGCACAGTGTGATTTTTATAGACTCCTTGACCTGGGAGTTGAATCAACGCCAAATCGTGATCGATAGTACTGATAAGAGTCTGTATTGTCCTGAGAACCAGGCAAGTGTGGTGCCTATTCCTTCCAATACCTCTGTGCGCAAGACCTTACTAGCCCAACAAACAATTACTCTTAGCCAACCTACGCAAACCGTGCCTTTGCCCTTTGCGCTTTCAGAAGCAGCAGATTTAAAACGTCGCATTATGGTCAATCTGATCAATGGCCCCAACAACAGTACCAAAGTTGATGGCTTAAAGCTTTCATTGAACCACCAACCTGTGGTACCTACCCACCCAGAGGTAGACTTTTTAAATGCCCAAATACCAGATATGGTGGCCGAACTCATCGGTTCTCATCTGGGAGACAATCACTTAAGTCTAGAGATTAGTGGGCCTGTAGGTGCGCAGGTCTCTCTGAGTGTCGAAGGGTTTATGCGTACCGCTTATATTCCCGGCGCTTTTCACAGTGCCATTGACCACAATGACTTGATTCGTACAGCCTCTACTCAAAAGGGTATAGTTGGTATTAAATTTATGGAAGGCATGAAGGTGCGCTTAAATGAGGGCACAGATCAATATGCACGTTTCAGCGATTTAACAGGCCTTAGTTTGGCACCGTTAAAGGCCTTAATTGCCTTTCATGAAATCTCAGAAATTGTTCCTGCGCTACCGGGTACGCCTGAAGAGAAAGATGCTTTAGAACAAGAAGCTGAAACAGAAACGGGCCACGAAGCCCCCAACCAGAATCTGTATTATTACCTTGTGTTTGATGAAAGCAAAGATGTCTGGGGCATGGTCGATCAGCTTGCAACCATGCCGTTTATTGAAGAAGCTTACCCCATGTTTGAGTTTGCTTCGCCACAAACTGCTCCAACGCCAAGCCCGACACTTGCCCCATTTGTGCCGGCAGAAGTGAATCCGGGGCCAGGACTTACTGGTTTTGACGGCGGATTTCCTGTGACAAAATGGCTAACCTCTACCCGAATTTTAAATAGCAATGTTGTACCTTCACCTTTGCCTTTGCCCGGTGCCTGGGATATTACCCGTGGCACACCTGATGTGAAGATAGCCGTTATAGAGGCTGGGTATAATAAAAACCACGAAGATTTAGGGAATATTCAGCAAATAGTTAATATTTCGCCATCAGCAGATTATAGTGATTTTGGTCATGCCACAGGTGCGATTGGCACTATTGGAGCTACTCACAACAATTCTGGAGCTAATGTGGGGCAAGGTAGCGTAGGAGTAGCGCACGGTGCTTCAGTCTGGCATATTTTTGGGTATTATCGTGAGCCAAATTTAAGCTGGGATAATTTTCAGTGTAAGGGCACAGGGAATCGATATTGCAATAGGAACGTTGATTCTTTAGCCCTTGCAAAAAAAGAAGGCATGAATGTGATTGTGGTAGAGGCTGAAGGAAAGGGTCCCTTAATTGGTAGTCTTGAGCAAGTTGATCCGCCTTCTCGCACATATATTGCTCAAAGCCTCGTCCCCCAAGGGATTTCGGTTGTTTTGCCCGCAGGAAATCGAGCCTGTGGCAATTATAAATTGCCTGAAGAACAAATCGATAAAGATGCCTGTATGAA
>JBBKWI010000239.1:0-14951 GCA_037968875.1 Candidatus Sericytochromatia bacterium
AAATATAACTTATTGAAAAACCAAGCAAGTTGACACCTGATTTCGGGGATAAATACGTTAATATCCGGTTATTTTTGCAAACACCACTCACAAGAGAGATAAACTATGAGTAATATCAACGCAGCGAACTCCAGTCAAACACCTTTTCAAACCCTGAATCAATCCACTCCTGCCAAATTTGTCAAAGAGAATGCTGGTCTGAGTGCTGCTGCTGCTGTCGCTACAAGTGTGATTGCTAAAAACGTTGCTGATCACTCCGAATTAGCTGCAACAGCCCTTAAAAAAGGAGCGCTCCCTCTAGTCGGTGCTGGTGTTGCCGTTCTGGGAGCCAGCATGATACATGATGCGTTTGCCGGGGGTAATGATGCGCCTGAAGATCGCCTAATGAAAATAGGAAAAGCAACAGGTGGCGGTGCTTTGATGCTTGCGGGCGCTGAAATTGCCGCTCGCCCGTTTGGTGCATCTCCTCTGAAGGTGCTCAGCAAAGCCGTGCTCAATCCAGCGACAGGCGCTGTCCTGCTGGCAGCCCCTGGTATTGGAGCCGCTGTCTGGGGAGCCCAAGACATCAAAGAAAACGGTCTCACAGTTGCAAATGCCGCTGCTATCGGCGCTGGCTCAACCTGGGCTACGGTACAAGGCACGATCGGCGTTATGGAGTTGGCTGGTGCCAGCTCTAAACTCACAGACTTAGCCTTTAAAGGTGTTAACCTCGTCGGCGGAGCCAGCCTGGGCTTAGGTGCTGCGGCACTCGGCAAAGAAGCCTATACTCAGGTCAAAGAAGGCAACTGGGACAAAGTGGCACTCTACGGTGGAGGAGCTGTCGCGGCCGGTGTTACCAGTGCTCATATGCTGGGGAATGCAACAGGTGTTTCTGCTTTAAGTAACCTGGCTGGCAAAGCACTCAAAAACCCATTGTTAGCTGGCAGTATCGCGGTCGTCGGTTTGACAGGTGTGGCGTATGTTGCTTATTCTAGCAAAAAAACCGAAGAGCAATGATTTTAAGCTGAGTCTTAAGTTATTCATCAACAATCAAAAGCCCCTTAAGAGAATGCGATTGCTACTTCTTAAGGGGCTTTTGTTGTGTTTTTCTGATTAGAAACCGTGAAAGCTTAGCTTGAGATCAACAACTCAAGCTGGCCAAAACAGAAAATTAGAGCATGAAAAAAGTGGGCAGTACTGGATTTGAACCAGTGACCTCCTCGATGTCAACGAGATGCGCTACCACTGCGCCAACTGCCCATGTGAAACCTATACTAGCATAGGGATTCGTCATCCTCAAGGGAGTCCAATGAAATTTAAGTTATAATAGGTAGGTTTCAAAGCGAAAAGGAAGTGACCACAGTGAGCAAAGAGCAAGACGCCATCCAGCTTCTAGACAAAGGAATTCGCGCACTCCAGTCTGAAGATTTCGAAAAAGCAAAAACCAGTTTTGAAGCTGCACTTGAGCTAGATGCGCATATGGCTGCAGCTTATACCAATCTGGGTATTTTAGCCATGGGCAGCGGTGACTCCGAAAAAGCCCGTCAACACTTTCAAGAAGCTTTAAAAAACGACACCCGAGAATACAGTGCTTATAATAATTTGGCAGCATTAGAGCAGGCCAGCGGCCGCTTAAAAGAAGCTGAGCAAATGTTTTTAAAATCCATTCAGGTTAATAATGAAGGCGTTGAAGCCTATTATAATCTGGGCCTGCTTTATGTTAAGCAAGACAAATTGGTACAAGCTAAAACCGCTTTTGAAAAAATCACCCAACTCAACCCGCAACATCTCGATGCCTTTTTTATGTTGGGGAATGTCTACGCCAATTTACAAGACTACTACGCTGCCATCGCCAACTTTCAATATCTGGTCTTTCACCAGCCTGAGATTGTCGAAGCGCGGGTGGCACTGGCGGAAATGTATCGCCGGCAAGGGAAATACCCCCTGGCGATTATCGAATTGCGGGGAGCGATCCGCGAAAACCCCGATGATCCGGACCTGATTCAGCATTTAGGCTTAATCTTTATGGAAACTGCCAACGGCGAAATGGCGCTAGGCGCCTTTGAAAAAGTGGTTGAATTAGATCCACAACGGGCAGAAGCCTTTGAGATTTTAGCCATTCTGTACGATACGGCAGGCTTCGACAAGGCCGCTTTGGAAGCAATCGAAATAGCCACACAACTAGACCCTGAAAATGAACGCACCCAGGAAGTCTACGAAGAAATCAAAGGAAAGCTAGCCCAACAAACGACGGCCACAGCCGAACCCTCTGAATCAAACCCAACTGAAGCCGAAGATGCTGAATCTCTGGATTCTGAAGCCGAAGATGAAAGCGACAGCAACGTATGATCAAAGTTTTATTTGTGATTGCAGGTGACTTTTCTTTTGATGAAATGATCTACCTGGATGCTTTTATTAACCAATTACCAGGGACGAGCATTGAGTCCAAAATTCTCTCCCCACAATTGCCTTTGACCCATGTCAATATCAAAAATCGCAATGTGGATATCGCGGCAGCCAAGCCGGGCTTTGGCCCAGAGGAATGGCAAGAGCTCATCCAGGAGTTTGAACCCCAGATTGTTATTCTCTGTGATCCATATGTTTTGCTGGGACCTGAAGCCGAAGAGTTAAGCTATATCGACATTCATTGGTTAGATGGCTTGCGTTCTGTCGTAGGGGTGCTCGATTTTCATGCCAATTTGCTGAAAACAGCAGATGACCAATTGGCTCTCAAAGAGTATGTTCTATCTCAAACTCCCCCACCTTATGTGCTGGACTATGATTATTTAATCAAAGTCTGCCCCCCCCATAATGCAATTCCCACGCAAAACGCCAAAGTTTTACAATGGGGCTGTCAGGATCCGATGGCATCTTTGTCTTCGTATACCATTCGTGATGAAGTACGAACCCAACTCTCTTGCAAGCCAGAGACGCGTATTATCACCATGGTTTTCCCTATGGAAAATAGCTTCCAGGCACTCGAAAAAGGCTTGTTTTCCCATTTTCCATTGGTCGTAGAAACCTTGATTTATTATCTTAATCAATTAGAAGAAGAGTATTTACTGGCGATCATTAATATGCCACCTCCTTTTAACGATTTTGATTTTGATAATGTTCAGATTCGCTTTTTCCCGACCCTTGATATGCATCTACTCTCTGATTTGCTCAAAACCACAGAACTATTTATCACTGAATCACTAACTTATCCCGGTCATATTTTGAGTGCTTTGCGTGATATTCCAGGCATCAGCTTAGGCTCATCTCTGGGTCTGGATGCCGAAGGCAATTATACCCACCACTTTGAAGAATTAAGCCCCTTTTTACAGCTAAAACTGGATAGCCAACGCCAGGAAAATCCAGAGTCCCTGTTTCCATATATTTCGTTCCCTTCTCACTTTAAGCATGCCTGGTTGCAAACTGATCTCTTTCAGGAACGATACTTGTATTTCTTAACGGATCTTTTCAATGAATCCAAAACCACCGCCTTAATAGATGATCTTCTGTCAGAAGGCCCACGTTACCAGGAGTTTCGTACTACTTTAAGCGATTATCGTCAGCGCAAATTGGAGCTCACTCAGGATGCCGAAAGCATTATTCGCCACCTGGTGACGGCCCCACCCAGAAATCTCTAATTCATTGAGTTTACTATGAATCTTGTGCCAGACAAACCAGTGGCCCCAAACAACAGCGGTGGATTCCTGAATCGCCTGACACGTCAGGGCGATATTGGTATTGCCGTATTAATGATTGTGATCATCTCCTTTATGATGGTCCCCTTGCCAACCTGGACCCTGGATCTGCTACTCACCCTCGATATTACCCTGGCATTAATGGTTTTAATGGTTGCCCTCTATGTTGAGCGGCCATTGGAATTCTCGACTTTTCCGACTTTGCTGCTGATATTGACTTTATTGCGCCTGGCACTCAATATCTCGTCTACGCGCTTGATCTTAACTCAGGCTGATGCTGGCAAAGTCATTGAAACCTTCGGCTCATTTGTGATTGGTGGCAATTATATTGTCGGTATCATGATCTTTATTATCTTGGTTGTCGTGCAATTTGTCGTAATCACCAACGGCTCTGGCCGGATTTCAGAAGTCGCAGCACGCTTTACTCTCGACGCTATGCCTGGCAAACAAATGGCGATTGACGCCGATCTCAATTCAGGCTTAATTGATGAAGATCAGGCCCGTACACGGCGACTGGACATTCAACAGGAAGCTGACTTTTATGGCAGCATGGACGGTGCCAGCAAATTTGTACGGGGTGATGCCATCGCTGGTATTATCATTACCTTTGTAAATATCATTGGTGGCATATTAATCGGAACCTTGCAACGCGGGATGACAGTCACCGACTCAATGCAGCGCTACACAGTACTTACGATTGGAGATGGTCTGGTCAGCCAGATTCCAGCAATGGTGATCGCCATTGCAACAGGCATTCTAGTTTCACGTGCAGCCGGCGAAAGCAAGCTGGGCGAACGCATGTCTCAACAGCTGCTCAATATTCCTCGAGGCTTGCTGGTGATCGCCTTTTTCCTGGCCACATTGGGCTTATTAACCCCGCTTCCGAAAATTCCTTTTTTGTTTTTATCAGCGGCTTTGGGAACTATAGGAATCGTAATGCTACGTCAAGAAGGGGACAGTGAAGAAGAGTCCAGTGGAAGTCTGACGAGCACAGGTACAAGCACAGCACAACTACCCGCAGCTCAAGCCGGGATGCTAGCAACTCGCAAAGAGCCTGAAGATATGATTAAACTGCTTAAAATTGATCCGATTGAATTGGAAATTGGCTATCGCCTGATTCCATTGGTCGATAGCGAGCAGGGCGGAGATTTACTCGAGCGTATTACCAAAATTCGCCGACAAATGGCTTTGCAGTTGGGCCTGGTCCTGCCACCTATTCGGGTTCGGGACAATATCCAACTCAAACCTCGGGATTACTCAATTAAACTGCGCGGCGTTGAAATCGCTCACGGCGAAATTCACGTCGGTCACTATTTGGCAATGAACCCAGGCGTCGCTTCTGAAAACCTCGACGGCATCCAAACTGTCGAACCCGTCTTTCAATTACCAGCAGTCTGGATTGTTGAAAACCACAAAGATCGTGCAGAAATGCTGGGCTATACCGTCTTTGATCCTTCTACCGTTGTAGCCACCCATCTGACAGAGATCGTCAAGCGGCATGCCGCTGAGATTTTAACTCGCCAGGATGTGCAGCGTTTGCTCGACAATGTCAAAGAAGAAGCCCCTGCTGTTGTTGAAGAATTAATCCCGGGGCTTTTGAGTGTTGGAGAAGTGCAGGGGGTTTTGCAAAATTTACTCCAGGAACGGGTTTCAGTGCGCGATATGATTCCTGTCTTAGAGGCCCTGGCCGATCATGGGCGGAGCACCAAAGATCCCGATATGCTGACAGAATACGCCAGGCAAGCGATTGCCCGTGCCATTTGCCAGCCGTTTCAAACCCCGCAAGGATTTATACCGGCAATGACCTTGTCTGCCGATCTCGAGCAAATTTTGGTGGAATCGGTTACCCGTACTGAGCAAGGTCTGAGTCTGACTTTGGAGCCCCAACTGGCCCAGCAAATCGTGAATAATATTTCGCGCAAATTGGAAGAAACAGCGGGCAAAGGTTATCACCAACCGATCCTGATTTGCTCTTCTAAAATCCGCTTGGTCTTACGACGCTTGACTGAAAGAGCCTTGCCAATGCTTACTGTCTTATCTTATAACGAAGTCATGGCACAAGAAGGACAGATCCAAACCATCGCCCGCATCGATCTCCGGCAGGCATTGCCTCAATGAGACGCTGGCTCAGAAAAAGCAAAGAAGGATTGCAGCAGCTTTCCCAAAGCATTGCCTTTTTACCCTCTCTGATTTTGATTGGTTTTATTTTTCTGGCTATTGGTATGCTGGAATTAGAGGCCTCATGGATCGATGACTTTTTAGCCCAAAACTTCAGCTGGGTGCAAATCGATAGCTATGATACCGCCAGTAGCATTTTGGGAACTCTCACAGGCGGTGTTATTTCCTTAACCGTCTTTTCTTTTTCAATGGTCATGGTCGTCTTAAATCAGGCCAGTTCGACTTTTTCTCCCCGACTATTGCCTGGACTCATTTCAAATATGTCACACCAGAGCGTGCTGGGCATTTATTTGGGAACGATCGTCTATGATTTGATTTTGATGTTTAATATTCGCGACATTGATAATAATTATGAGATCCCTAGCCTGGGTGTCTTAGGCGCTGTTCTCCTGATGGGTCTATGTATGTTTCTGTTCATCTTTTTTATCCATAATATTTCTCGCTCCTTGCAAATTGAAAGCATTCTAGGCTCTCTCTACTATCAAACCCACGACTATCTAAAAAACTTAAAAATTCGCCAAACCGAGCTTCCAGCACCGGTCGAAATTTTGCATTTCTCACTGGAAGCTCCCACGTCAGGTTATTTACAAGAAGTGCTGGCAGCTCATCTAATTCGTTTATGCCAAAGCCACGATATCATCTTGGCATTAGAAGTCGTCCAGGGCGACTTTATCTTGTCAGGCATGCCCCTCTGTCGCATCAATCAGGATTTATCTGACAAGCCAGATTTGGTCGATCAAATTCAAAACCACTTCGTTTTTTTTGAAGGTCAGCTAATCAAAAACAATTATATTTTTGGATTTCGCCAGCTTTCAGAAATTGCCATCAAAGCCCTCAGTCCTGGGATTAATGATCCGGCTACGGCCATTTCAGTTCTCGATCACTTTGGGATTTTGATGCGTGAATATCTTCAGGTGCCTGAATACCAATCCCTGGTCGATCAAAAAAACTGCATCCGCCTGGTGATTCGGCATATGACCTTAGATGAGCTCTTGCACCGCATTGTTCAACCTATTTTGTTTTATGGCCAGCAAGATGTCTCTGTGCTCGAAAGACTGCTCTGGCTCAGTCAAACCCTACTCTCAGCTTGCGAAACCGAAACCCAACAGACCACCGTACAGGAATTTGGTAATATTGTCGTGGCTTATGCCCGTGACTCCGTCAAACAGAGCTCCGATCGCATTTGGCTCAATCGTCAGATCAAGCTTTTAAATGAAAATTGCAACCCAGAAAAAGGACTGAATTTTATTTAGTAAAGCTATTTCGATTGCTATACTAAATAAAATAATTCAGGTTTAGGCCCGTTTGAGGGAAGCATGTCATACACAAAAGATCAAAATGCCTCAGCTCAAGAGAAAATGAGTCAGTTAACTCCTCTTGAAAAGCTTTCAGACTCACCTACACACGCCCAGAGTTTATTTGAAGCTGTTTGTAATAATGCCACTCTGGGCCTATTTATTATGAATGAGCATCAGCATTGCAGCTATATGAATCCAGCGGCAGAAGAGCTCACCGGGTTTAGCCTTGCTGAAGTACAAGGCGCCCCCCTGCATGATTTTATTCATCACACTCACCCGGATGGCAGCCACTACCCGTTATCTGAATGCCCAATTGATCGCGCCTTCCCCGAAAATAACCAGGAGCAAGGTGAAGCGATTTTCATTCATAAAGACGGCTCCTTTTATCCGGTTGCTTTTACAGCTAGCCCTATTCAAGAACAGGGGAAGCCAGTCGGAACCATCATCGAAGTCCGCGCCACAGCGACAGAAAAGCGTGAGCAATATGAGCGCGACACGATTTTTCAATTGACCCAAACTCTCTTTGTAGCTGTCGATAAAACAGGACATTTTCAGTATATAAATAAAGCTTTTAGCCGTATTCTGGGTTGGAGTGAAAGCGAGATCCTGGGACATCTTTTTCTTGATTTTATCCACCCTGAAGATATCGAATCGTCTATAGATATCCTGACACGTGCCCAACAAGGCGAGAAAATCAACCAGTTTATCAATCGCTACCGTTGCAAAGACGAATCCTATCGCTCACTAATGTGGACAAATTCAGAAGATCCAAATGATGAGCTCACCTATGCACTGGGAATTGATGTCACCCAACAGCAACAGCAGGAGAAAGCCGACCTTCTGCTTACCAAAATGACTCAACTAACGCAATCCCCGAGTGATCCAGATGAAATTATGAAAATCTTTATCACTGAGTTGGGCCAATTCATGCAAGTGAATCGCTGCAGCTATATTGAAGTCGGGCCCGATCAAAATGCATTTGTGATGGGCCCCAATTATGTCTACGATACTTTTCCGATGCAAGGAGAATTTCAACTGACTGATTTTGGGGAAGAAGTACAGAAGCTGTTCATTAGAGGCGAAGATTATATTTTATCTGATACACAGAACGATTTTAGATCCTATGAGCAGCTCGATGCCTATAATCAATTTGAAATTAGAGCCGCTATTGCCACACCTTTAATCAAAAACAACAAATTGGTAGCTTGCTTTTTAGTCCATCAAAAACATCCCCGCAAATGGACCAAAGAAGAAATCGAGCTGATTCATCGCTCGGGAAAACTATGCTGGGAAACCCTCGGAAAAGCACAGGCAAACCAACGCTTACGCGAGTCAGAAGCGCGCTTTCGATTTTTAGCGGAATCGATGCCTCAAAAAATATTTACTGCCACCCCTGCGGGTGATGTTGACTACTTTAATGAGATTTGGACAGAGTTTACAGGGCTAAGCCTTGAGTCCATTCGCGATTGGGGCTGGCTGCAATTTGTTCATCCTGATGATCAAGCTGAAAATATACGCTGCTGGCAACATGCAATTGATACAGGAGAGCCCTATCAGTTCGAGCACCGTTTTCGTCGTGCTGACGGTGTTTACCGTTGGCATTTAACCCGAGCGCAAGCCATGCGTAATGAAAAAGGCGAAATTCAGATGTGGATCGGCTCCAACACCGAAGTCGATGATATCAAACAAGCCAAGGCTAATTTAGAAAAGTCCATTCAATTGGCTGAAAACTCACGCCAGATTGCAGAAAAAGCCAATCAAGCCAAGTCCAAATTTTTGGCTAATCTGAGTCACGAACTACGCACGCCTCTCAATGCTGTGATTGGTTTTTCTGAATTGATGCATCAAGAAGCAGAGCTCAGTCCGGCACAACAAAAACGCATCCGTTCGATTATGGTCAATAGTCGGCATTTACTCGCTATGCTCAACGAAATTTTAGAGCTGGCCAAAATTGAAGCCGGGCAAATCAAACTCAATCCCACCAGTTTTGAACTTTCTCAAGTATTAGACGAAATTCAACTGATGTTTAGCGAAGCAGCTAGCCTCAGACGCAATCGACTCAAATTCTCTCTGGCCCCCGATCTGCCTCAATATATTTTTTTGGATCAAGTCCGTTTACAAGAAATTCTGGTGAATTTTGTCAGTAATGCTGTGAAATTTACCCAGGCGGGCGAAATAACGCTTCAAGTTAAACCAGGTATTATCCCTGAAACACTGCTTTTTTCTATTCAAGATACGGGTCTGGGCATCGCTGAAGATGAACTAAGTCAATTATTTAAACCCTTTATGCAAACCCGCTCAGGCAAAGCAAGTGGCCAGGGAACCGGTCTTGGTTTAGCAATTAGTCAAGAATTTATTCATCTGATGGGTGGAAAATTGAAAGTCGAAAGTACGCTTCAGCAAGGAAGTCACTTCTCTTTTACGATGCCCTATCAGGTGAGCAACGAAGCACAAAGTGGAATCAGAACCGGCGACTCATCTCTGATCTTAGAAATGGAAAGATCTTTGCTGATTTTGATCGCGGATGATAACTCAGATAACCGGGAATTGCTCAGAGATATTCTGACTCCCCTCGGTTTTGAAACCCATCAAGCCAGTAATGGCAAAGAAGTCATTCAGTTTATGGAAACCCAAACACCCGACTTGATTTTGATGGATTTGTCTATGCCAGAAATAGATGGATTTGAAGCGACGCGCCTAATCAGAAAAAATGTATCCACTGATTTGCCTATTATCGCAGTGACAGCCAATGCCTTTCTAGACAACCGTCAACAGGCTCTGGCTGCTGGCATGAATGCTTTTGTCACCAAACCCTTTCAGCGCAATCAATTACTAAAAATTCTGGCAGAACAATTGAAACTGAATTATCGCTTTGAAAAACGCGAAAGCTTAGAGAATACTGTGGTACAAGACAATTCTCATGAGCTTAGTTTTCCAGACCTGAAATGGCAAGAGGCTTTCCAAAATAGCTTGCAAAATCTGGACGTCGATCAAATTGAAGATCAGCTAAGCGAAATTGAAAATCAGCATCCAATATTTTATAGTAAAGTCAACAATTGGATTCAAAACTTTGCTTATGATCAAATCACAGACTGGTTAAACCAGGAGCCTGCCAACAGGTCTTAAGGCAGTAATTCCTTTTTAACAGAGATTTGATTGAAAGCGTATACTATAGAGATGAACCCCAACTCCGGAAATAAAAAGTCCTGGATTATTCAGCTAATTCAGTTTAATCAACATGCTTTTGAGCGACACTATATGCCTTACTCTGTCGGTTTATTGCAAGCCCACACCATCAGGCACTCGCAAGATACTTCCCGCTATAGTTTTTTGCCTTTTGTCTTTGAGCCTGAACCCATCAAGACCATTTTGCCGCAGATTCAATTGGCAGAGGTGCTGGGGTTCAGCATCTATGTCTGGAACGAACAACGTTCTCTGGCTCTGGCTCACCTCTTTAAGCAAGACAATCCCGATAGTCTGATTATTTTTGGTGGCCCTCAGGTCCCCGATCGGGCAGAAGACTGGCTGCGTCAGCATCCCTGGGTCGATCTGGTTTGTCATGGCCCCGGCGAAGAAACTTTTTTACAGCTCTTAGAAGCCTTGCCAGAAAATAACTGGCAAGTTCTCACGGGCATCTCCTGGATCGACTCCAACGGCGATTTTCAACATATTCCCCAGCCTCCCAGACAAAACAATTTGGATCGTATCCCCTCACCTTACTTACAGGGTGTATTTAATTCCTTGCTCAAGCAATACCCAAATTATCGCTGGAATGTACTCTGGGAAACCAATCGGGGCTGCCCTTTCTCCTGTACCTTTTGTGACTGGGGTTCTGCTACTCAGAGCAAGGTTTTTCGTTTTGAGATAGAGCGCTTGCAGCAAGAAATCAGCTGGTTTTCTAAGCACAAAATTGATATGGTCTATTGCTGTGACGCCAATTATGGAATTTTAAAACGGGATCTTGAGATTACTGAGAGCTTTATAGAAGCCTCACAACGCCACAGTTATCCGCGCGGTTTTTATATTCAAAATGCCAAAAATGTAACTGAGCGTTCGTATCTAATCCAAAAGAAAATCACCCAGGCTGGCCTCAATCCTGATGTAACACTCTCACTGCAATCAATTGACCCCACCGTGCTCAAAAGTATTCGGCGAGACAATATTTCTTTGGACACCTTCCGCACTCTGCAACAGCGCTTCCGGGCGGACAATGTGCATACCTATACGGATTATCTGGTGGGTTTGCCCGGCGAAACCCGCAACTCTTTTTTGAATGGGGTCAGCCAGGTGATCGAAGAAGGGCAGCACCATCTGATTAAGTTTTATAATGTCTATGTCTTGCCCAATGCTGAGCTCAATCAACCTGCATACCGCAAAGAGTATGGTATTCAAACCATTCGTCAACCTTATTTTGAACACGGCGTGGTAAGTGTACCCGATGTGCAAGAATATCAGGAAATGGTAATTGCCACAGCAAGTTTAAGTCTGGCGGAATGGCGTGAGATCCGCTGCTTTGCCTGGTGGGTAGAATTGCTTTATTTACACCATAAGCTACTGCAATTACCGATCATGCTAATTCAAGCACTTACCCCTCTGAGCTATCGAAATATTTTTGAGCATTACCTCTGCGGTGAGATCGGTCCTCTACCTCTAATCCAAAATATGCGCGACTTTATGGCCAATAAATCGTTGCAATTGCAGCAGGGAGACCCCGAATTTTGCCCCCTGCAAAAAGGCTCGGAAACCTTGTGGCTAACCGCTGAAAATTACCTAATCACAGGACTAAGTCAGAGTGGTGCAATCGCTGAGTTTTTTGATGAAAGCCGTTATTTGCTTGACCAATTGCTGTTGCAACATCAACACAGCTTACCCGCAGGCTTATTAGACGAAACCTTTCAACTTGCATACACTTTCTTTAATAGTTATGTTCAACAACAAACCTTTGAGATGCAGGTTAGCTTTAATATTTGGGAGATCTACCAACAGGTTTTGCACCAGCAGGAAATCGTCTTAAAAAAGCAAAAGGCGACTTATATTCGCGACTGGACCACAGCCCCCTTTCATGAGATCCGAATCAAATCATAAGCATTAAAAACCAGACCAAAATCATTTGATTTAGTTCAAAAATTAGGCTATGATAAACTCATTCATCAGTCATTAACAAATTGGCAGTCTCGATACCAATATAGCCCTCCTAGCTAGTGTCAGAGACTTAAAAACAAGGGTTTTACAAAGGGAGAATCTTAATGGTCAGTTCCAATCCACTCACCAGTTTTTTATATAATGCCAGTATCATTCAGCGTAATCAGTACAAAAATCAGGCCACTATTAACCGCACCTTAGAACGCTTAAGCACAGGCCTGCGTATTAACCGGGCCGCCGACGATCCAGTCGGTATCACCCGGGCCAAGCGAACCCAAACCCAATTGATTTCAAATCGTCAGGCTGCTGGCAATACACAACAATCCATCGTCCTGGCTGATAAAGCGGCCAATGGCGTTCAAAGCGTACTCTCGAACCTGCAGCGTATCCGAGAACTTACCTTGCGCAGTTTAAATGATACGGTCAATAATAATGACCGCTCCCGGATTCAAGCTGAAATCAGCAAGCTCGTTGAAAGTACTGACCAATTTGCTCGCAATACGGTATTTAACACCCGTGAATTATTAGATGGCTCTTTAAGCAGCATTATTTTGCCGCAGGCTGCTTCTTCAGAAATTCTTTCGAATACGACCCTCAAAGACAGTTCAGGCAATGACTTTCAATTTTTAACAGGCTCCCCGAGTCTGAGTGCTGGCATTAGCAACTTTGATACGGTGCAATTTCGTATTTTTGATAACGGCAGCGGTGGCTATGGCTTAGAAGTCAGCACCGCGAGTGCGGGTGTCGCTCTTAGCTATGATGATATCACCAGTGCACCCACTTCCCTTGATGTCAATGTGGGTGGAGCCACAGCGACATTTAGTACTGCAAGTATTAGTGGCGGGGGGGGCAGCAGCGGTTCCCTGACCACGGCTGAGCTAGACAGCAGCTTGCAGAGCCTGGTCGATTCCGGGCGCCTCAATAATATTACTTATGGTGCTCTCGATCTGAGTCTGGGCGGCAATGCCAATAGCGGTTTTTATAATGTCACGGGCAGCTCCACTCTCAATCAACTCTTAACCGCCGTCAATGGCACCGGAGCAACAGCCAGTTATAACAGCACCAATGGTCTCTTTTCTGTGGCCTATACAGGTCAGGCCGCAGCCACGACTACACGCACCAGCGCTTATAATACAGACGCCACCCCTGTCGAAGCGGGAGGCCCCTTTAGCAGTTTTGCTGAGCTTAATCCCGCTGCACAGGGCCCTGCTTATGGCAGTTTCAATCTGGCCTCTGGCACCTTTGATCCCAATAATTTAGCCCCAGGCACCTTTTTTGCCGATCCTGGCTCTATCCCCCTCGATACTTCGGCTAATTATACGGGTTCAGGCGCTAACCTACTCAATTTCTTTGGACTAAACAATACCGCCAACGATTACCGTATCACCGATTATAATAGTGAATTCTATGGTGATGTGATCGCTACGGGAAACCCCAATGAATATGTTAACCGTACTCGGGTCGTGATCACCGATGCCACGGGTGAACAAAGCCAAACAGGTGTCGATACTGGCTTAACCGCTGCGGATCTAACCCGAACCCTGGGTGAATTGGGCACGGCATCTGTAACACTTGACAGCGGTGATACCAGCATTGCTGCGGGCAATTTCTCAGTTGATTTTGGCAGCAACGGTGTCTTCAACTATAATTTCGATCCCAGCACCGACACGATTCAAGACGTAATTGATGCCATCAACAGCTATGGAACAACCGTCAATACTGCGGATCCTACAGCCAATGTGACAGCTACCTTTAATACCACTACCGGCCAGGTAGAAATCATAAACACGCCCCCTGCAGGTTCTGGCACCTATTCCAAACTGAGTGACGGCACGGGCTTTACCAACCAGGGTGTTATTAAAGTGGATATCAATGGCGATGGTTCGGACGACTTTGATATCAAACAGCCCGGCACCAAAACCATTCAAGAATTTGAAGATGAATTCAACGACAAATACTATGCTGAATTTAGCTTAGTCTACGTTCCAGGAGTCACCCCCAAAGCCGCCACCTTTACGGTAGATGATCCCAGTGATCCAGGCTATCCTCTACCCGGTGCCGATGCTTTTGTATTTGAAAACATCCTTGCTCCAGGCAATACTATCACCTTTTCAGGGCCCAATGGCCCAGGCTTTGTCAATCTGTTTAAACTGGCAAATAACGGCACCTCAGATACAGTCTCCAGCTCAGGGGATGTTGACAATGGCTCGATTGATTCCAGCCTGGATATTACTGGTACCGATGTTCAGCTCACAACCATTGGCGATTTGATTGCCACTAGTTATAACGTCTCAGGTAACAACCAGATCATTTTTGACAGCAATGCCACCACCTCAGGTCTGGCAGACTTCTTCAATCTGGGAGATGTCGCCAATACGGGATCTGGGACATCTCAATCATCAATCAGTAGCAGTGATATCGACAACGGGGGGACTTATTCGGGTCTAAATATCACCGACCCTACAGCCCAGACCATTTCAGAATTACTAACGCCTGAGGTGCCACAAGCACCGAATTTCATTGGTGAAGATCTGGTTTTAGAGGGCAACACCGTCATTAGCATCACCGATAGCACCACCATTCAGGCTATTATCGATAGCGTGAATAGTTTCACAGGTCCCAATAACCAGACCTATGCAGCCAGCTTCGCCAGTGGCCAATTAAG
>JBBKWI010000240.1:0-3014 GCA_037968875.1 Candidatus Sericytochromatia bacterium
GTAATTATACCCTCCAGAGCTAAGCAGCTTGGCGCTAATCAGAGCCACATTGATCTTAGTCAGAGAAGACATTGAAGCGCCTAAATCCAGATTAAGTTCGAGACTATTGAAATTAAACTGAGCCAATTCTGTTGCTAGTGTTGTAAAACCGAGAGATGTTGCCAGTAAGTTGATCTCTTCAATCTCCTTCTTAAGTTCCTCAAAGTTTTTGTTATCAATCCCTGCTTTTAGCGTCGCCATTAGCGCTCTGAGCTTGATCGTATTTAGTTGCAAGTTTTGTGCTAATTCTTTTTGCCTTTCTTCTTCATTAGAAATTGCTGCTGTTTGAAAATCTGGATTATATAGCGGATTTCCGGGTATATAGATGGCACTAACCAACTGATAGCGGTCTTCTGTATTCAAAGCCAGAATATCGGGAGCAACGGCAAGAAACTCGTCAATCCCTTCTTTGAGGAGATCCCGATTCAGATAAATATCGCCGCTGGACGCACTGCCTGTCAAAGAAAGGCTCACGTTACTCGAACCTTTAGATAAAGTGGGATGCACAACGTAGCCACCATAGATATTGCGCAGTTGGCTATAATAATTTGCATCCAGTTTACTTTCATCAATGACCACATCGACACGGTAGTTTCCTGCCTGATATGCCGGTGTGCCTTGATCCGGGCTTTGGGGCGTATGGATTTTGCCATCCTAATAGGTTTCAAAAATAGTATCTTTGCCCAGCTCCGCTTTAAACGGCCAACTGGCTTGCTCCGTACCGCCGACCATCACCCGCAAACGCATGGGAATGATTGGCCTGGCACCCAGGGGCAACATGGCTTCGTTGAGCACACGCAGCCTGTTTTTGAAGCTGACGACAGCTCCGACTTGGATATACTTTTTATCTTCATTTCTGCATCATTATGGGAAGTAGCGCGTATAGAGATAGATCTTATCTGAGTCGCGACCCGCAGAACTCGGCTTTTCATAAAGCTGGTTATTTTGGCGAAGTGTGTCAAAAAGATGCCAGCCTTGCTCCTCAAGTAGAAGCACAAATTCAGGCAGATATTTTGCAATTTCATCAACAAAAGTTTCGTTTTGCCGGTAATGACTGGTGAATTGTATGTCTGGTATGCATTGAACCATCAAATCGACAACACGGCGTGCTCGTTCTGGTTTAAAATGGTAGCTATTGTCCTCTTTTCTTACTTGCTCAAAAAGAAACCCGAGAAAACGATCTGGATAGATATTCATGCACGGGTTGTCATAGCAGAGTTCAGCGACACAGTCTAAATCATTGGCCTGCCCCATATAATAGCGTTCGCAGTTTTGGCGTAGCAAATCCCTGAGTTCATAGGTGAAAATTTGCCGCTGATGCTGCTGGCGCAGGCTCAGGCCACGATGAAAAGCCTCAGGGCTTTTTTTATAAAGCAGGTCGAGTGGTGTATTTAAATATTTTTCTTCCTGGCTTAATTCATGGTATCTCAGTCCGCCGACAGCGCGGAGTCGTTCGATAGCCTCAGGGTTGTAATAGCCATACTCTTCTCTGAACCCCTGGTTTTTGAAATGTTCACCAATGAACCAGTCTAAAGCCGTTGAAAAATTGTCTCCTTCATAACACAAAAAATTGGGGTAGGCACCTAGTTCTAAGAGATAATAGGTTTCTCGGGCTACCGGGTGCTCAGGCACGTAACCTCCGTCTGTTTTGATGTTAAAGTATCTACACATAATGCTTGATGCTGATTGAGCAAGCATAGGCAAATAAGCAGTGGGGTCCAATCCGTATGCAATCATTAAGCGTCCAATCGCTTTGTGCTTCTCTTGACCCGGAGGGTCAAAATCGTGCATATCATCTACTCTATCAAGCAGCACATCGGTAAATAGATCATCTTTAAACCGGATATCTGCGCCTGATTTCAGCGTTTCCTCAACGCCTTCAACGTCAGCCTTGGAAAAGGCTGTTAAAAATGCATCATCCTTTTTGTACCAGATGCTTAATTTTTCCATGGCTGACAGATCTGCGCATGCTTATTGGGTTGGTTCATTTCGTTAATGAAGTTGATTACATCAGTAACAACTTGGTCTGTAGCCTCCTTCTTATTAGACACAGAACTTTCGTAAATCGTTTCTGAGGCATAAAGAGGTCCACTGTTCAAGTAAATATTTCTCAGGTGCGTTGCGTTTTTGTCAATATTCCAGATAACAGAGTATTCGCTATTTAGGCTTAAATTTGCTCTAAAGACAGTTTCCTGACAATACTCACAGGTTATCTTATCTGAAGAAATTAAAATGTCTTTAGGTACAGTTTTACTCTTGTCTTGGCGGGAAACCGTTTCTAAAATCTTGATTTCACTATCATTGGTGACACTGTTTCCGCCACTTGTCTTTTTTGTGTCAAAGATTCTATCCTTGTCCTTAACAAGCGGGTCTTTAGCCTGAATAACAGCGTCTTCGCTGACTAACATTCTTGTGTTATTATTGTTGATTTCTTTAACTATCCTTGCTTGTAATGCTTTATATGCGTCTGATTCATTTCCCGGTAATGTTAATTTTTTGTCTCCCCCACTATGAGCAAACAATAGGCGATTAATCCAGGCTCCATTGACTTGCGCGGGGTATAAGCTATAACCGACCGCCATTCCTTTCAGATCACTGGGGGTTATGCCTATTCCATTTTCTTTGACTAAGGCCTTCCTAATTTGCAAAGCAATCTGAAAACGAGTACGGAGTTCGGGATCCTGATTATTGGGATCCTGTCGGCAAAGACGGCACTGCATATCTTCTGCTGTAACGACATTTGTTTTTCTGATTCTCCCTGGATGAAAATCTCCATTTTCTTGGCGAAAAGGGAAATTGGCAAAATTCATAATTTCTTGTGCCCGTGGGGTGCGTTCATACATACAAGAATCGCATAATTCGATCAGGTTATTTTTGACAGAGAAAGTATTGATCAGGTCTTGTGAGACTTGCTCATGTAAAGCAACCCAATCATCTTGCTCATGATTGCTTACCGTAACGAGCCCTAAATGTTT
>JBBKWI010000241.1:0-67950 GCA_037968875.1 Candidatus Sericytochromatia bacterium
TCTGCTGGTATCTCAGCAATCGGTAACGGCGTTGGCGTTGCAACTGGTAAAGTAGACTCTTCAGAAGCTGTTGGCAATGTGGTAAAAGACACCATTGGTGGCGCTGTTGGCGGCCTGACCGGCGTAACCGCAGCCGGTTTCGCTAGCATGATCCCTGTCGGTGGCGCATTTGGCACCATCCTGACCGTAACTGCCGGAGCTGTCGGTGGTGTGTTGGGTGGACGTCTAGCCAGCAAAATGACCGAAGGCTTCTAAAGCAATCCCTGCTTTGTTCTCTCTTCACAACTCTCTCTAATTTTAATGAATTTATCATTACTCCCTCGTTTGGTTGGGCCGCAAGGCTTAACCAAACCTTTTTGTTTTTTGCCCGGCCTTGTCTTAAAACCGGTATAATAACCCCCATCATTGTTAATGCGAAGGATCCATCATGTTGCTTAAAGCGATTCACCAAGAAATTATTGCGGCTCTGCAAGCGGCGCGTGCTGCTGGAGATCTCAATTTAGAAGAGCTCCCCCAGGAAATTAAAATTGAGGTTCCACGTGATCTAAGCCATGGGGATTATGCGACCAGTCTGGCCTTATCTCTGGCGAAGCCTGCCCGTATGGCACCGCGCAAAATAGCCGAAGCGTTAGTAGCTCATTTAGATAGCCCTTTATTTGAAAGCATTGAAATTGCGGGCCCAGGCTTTATAAATTTTCGCCTGTCTTGGCCACGCCTGCGCGAAATGTTGCAGCAGGTGCGTGCATTAGATACTCAGTTTGGCCAGCAACCCTCTGTTGATGCGCACCGTTATTTATTGGAGTTTGTTTCAGCCAACCCCACCGGACCCTTGCACTTTGGGCACGGGCGTTGGGCTGTTCTGGGGGATTGCCTGGCGCGTTTGATGCGACTGGCGGGCTATGACGTGAGTACTGAATTTTATGTCAATGATACGGGGGCCCAGATTAACAATCTGGGAGCTTCGCTGCAGGCTTGTTATTTTAGAGCTTTGGGCCAGCAAGGTCACAGCCTGACTCCTGAGTCTGAAGCTTCATTAGCAGCTTATGTCGCTGAGAAAGCTGCAATCGGCAAAGTCAAAGTGAAGTTTTATCATGGAGATTATATTCAAGAGCTGGCTGATGAAATGCTGGTTGAGTTTGGTCCTGACGCTCAGGATCAGCCCTCGGCTTTTTTCTCGGACTTTGGTCGCTCCAAGCTTTTGCAAGATCACCAATTGCAAATGGAAAACTTTGGCGTGCATTTCGATGTTTGGTTTCCTGAAAGCCGTTTGCACGGTGAAGGGGCAATTGAAGATTGCATTGCTCAATTAACAGCCGCCGGTGTCACCTATGAGTCCGAAGGTGCGCTCTGGTTCCGTTCGACGGATTATGGTGATGATAAAGATCGGGTTTTGATTAAATCCAGTGGTAGCACGACTTATTTTGCCAATGATGTCGCTTACCATCGCAATAAACTCAACCGGGGCTATGATCGTATTATTAATATTTTGGGCGCTGATCACCACGGTTATATTGCACGCATGTCTGCAGCCGTTCAGGCTTTGGGCGCTCCCAAAGAAGCCTTTGATGTTTTGCTCGGCCAAATTGTAAATCTGTATCGTGAAGGCGAGCCGGTGCGCATGTCTAAACGGACGGGTGATATCGTGACCTTTGAAGAGGTCTTTGAAGAAGTCGGTAAAGACGCAACTCGTTACTTATTGATGCAGCGCAGTGCTGACAGTATGATTGATTTTGATTTAGAATTGGCCAAAGAGCAAAGCTCTAAAAACCCGGTTTTTTATGTGCAATATGCTCATGCCCGTATCGCCAGTATTTTTCGGACGGCTCAGCAGTCTACAGCCCTGGCTGATTTAGAAAACCACTTAGATCAGGCTGACCTGGATTTACTTGAGCAAGCTGAAGAACGCCAATTGATTCTGAAAATTTTGTCTTACCCGGATGAGCTTTCGCTGGCCGCCCTTTATCGTGAGCCCCATCGCATGGCGACTTTTGCCGAAGAACTAGCAGCACTCTTTCATTCGTTTTATCGTCAATGCCGTGTGCTTGACGAAAGTAATTTGCCACTAAGTCAGGCGCGTTTGGCTCTGGCGCAAGCAGCCCGTATGACTATTCGCAATGTACTGAGCGGCATCTTTGGTATTTCTGTGCCTGAGTCGATGTCGCGTGAGGTGCTGACGGAAACTGAGACGGAAACCGAAGCCGTATGAGTTCAGATTCACGCTATATCCAACGTGCCGTTGAGCTAGCGCTGGCGGCTGAACAAGCAGGTAATTTGCCCGTTGGGGCTTTGATTGTGCTGGCTGGGGAAGTGATTGCTGAAGGTCGCAATGCTTTGCTGGTTCCGACTTATCAGCCGGGTAACCATGCTGAAATTATGGCTTTGCGAAATGTCGATCCAAGTCTGTGGCCGCAAGCTTCAGCGATGACCTGTTATACGACTTTAGAGCCTTGTTTAATGTGCTACGGCACGTTGCTTTTACATGGCGTGGGGCAAATTGTCTTTGGGGCCGACGATCCTGAAGGTGGCTTTCGCCATGTTTTACCGGCCTTGCCCCCTTATTATGACCAGCAAGCCCAGCCTCCGCGTTGGCAAGGGCCTTTGAACCCTCTTGCTTGTGATCCACTTTACCAGCGTGCACGTGCCCGTTTTGTGACTTTGCCTTGTGGTAGTCATGCCTAAGTCTGCTCAGACTTTGCTGGCTGCTTTAGCGGCTGAATCCAACCCGGAAGACGCTATCAAGTTAAGTCGCTTTTTTAAAGCCGGCCCTGGCGAATACGGCGAAAACGATCGTTTACTTGGGCTGCGTATGCCCCAGCAACACCAGTTAGCGAAACAATTTGTCGACATGCCAGCGGCTGAGTTGGGGATCGTTTTACAGAGTCCCTGGCATGAAGCACGTATGACTGCTGCTTTGATTGTTCTCCAGCATTATCAGCGCTGCAAAAAAGCCCGGCAAATGGATCTTGCTGCAGAGTGGATTGAGTTTCTAATCGCTCAGAGACAGGCTTTAAATAATTGGGATTTGGTTGATATTATTATTCCAAAAACCCTTGGTGAGGCCTCCTTAGATGATTCTCATTTGGTCGAAACCTTACGATCTTGGCTGGTCTCAACTCATTTGTGGGAACGTCGCATGGCGATGCTGGCAACTTTTGCCTGGATTCGAGTCCATGATTTTTCATTGCCATTGGAGTTTGCAACAGCACTTAAAAACGATTCTGAGGATTTGATGCATAAGGCTGTGGGCTGGATGTTGCGAGAAATGGGCAAACGGGATCCGCTTCCATTGCATCATTTCCTGGAGCAATATGCAGCCACTTTGCCACGCACGCTATTACGTTATGCCATTGAAAAACTGTCGCCTGAACAACGTCAGGACTATTTAGGCCGTGCGAAGCAGGCCCGCAATTGAAGCGCTTACGTGAATTGGGGCTTGCACCTTCAGGTCAAGCCGGTCAGTGGAATGCGATCACTGATGTCTCGGGGCTTGAAGTAGGTCACCGAACGTTGATTTCAGGGACCGACATTCGCACAGGAGTGACGGTAATTTTGCCTCAGGGACGCTGCTTGTCTATCGTGCCAGCTGCTAGTTTTGCACTCAATGGCAATGGGGAAGTGACGGGTACCGCCTGGATTGAAGAATCTGGTTTTTTAGAAGGCCCGATCGCTCTGACCAATACCTGCTCTGTTGGCCTGGTGCGAGATACGCTGCGACGCTGGATGCTGCCCTATTTAGATCAGCCCGGCGCTCTTGGGGCGGGCTTGTTGCCGGTGGTGGGTGAAACCTGGGATGGTCTGCTTAACGATATTGAAGGCCAGCATCTTCAGGCGTCTCACGTTTTTGAAGCTTTGAAAGCCGCTGCCAGTGGCCCTGTTTCGGAAGGAGCTGTGGGTGGCGGGACGGGTATGGTCTGTTTTGGCTTTAAGGCTGGAATTGGCTCGAGTTCTCGCCAGGTGATGGCTGCTGACGAGAATTGGGATCTGGGTGTGCTGGTTCAGACAAATTTTGGCCGACGTGAGCAGTGTTTGATGCGGGGGGTTCCGATCGGGGAGCTTATCCAGGATCTGAAACCTGAATTGCCAGCGCCTCCCCAACAGGATGGCTCCATTATTGCTGTCCTGGCAACCAATGCGCCTTTGTTGCCCCATCAACTAAAACGCCTGGCACGTCGTATGGCTCTGGGGCTCGCCCGCATGGGGGGGATGGCGAACAATACCTCAGGAGACTTTTTTCTGGCATTTTCGACAGCTTCTCCACAGCTTAATGCCCAGGGGCTAGAGTCCTGGGGAGTCCTTGCCAATGCTCAGCTGGATCCGCTTTTAGAAGCTGCTGCGCTGGCCACAGAAGAGGCTATTCTGAATGCGATCTGGGCGGGGGAAACGATGAGCGGCTTTGGCGGAAACCGTATTTATGGTCTACCCCATGATCGGGTGCTCAAGATTCTGCAACAGCGCTTAACAGTGGACTGAATACTGCATTAAGCCTGCCTGAAAGGCTATAATCAAATCAGCCGAGAAGAAGGAATGGTGTGTATGAAATTCATGTTTTTTGTTGCTGCTGTCACTTGCTTTTTGGGCGCGGCTCCGGCTCAGGCAGGACCTTTTAGCGATATTTTTAATAAATTTGATCATAATAAAGACGGCCAAATCACTTTTGATGAATCCAAAAAAATGATGGACCCTTTTTTTAGTTCGGCGGATCTAAATCATGACAATCAGCTCTCCGGGGCGGAGCAACAACAAGTGCTTCAAAAAATAAAAAAAGCCAAAATGCGTCAGCGTCAGCTGCGCGAGTACAAACGCCAGGACAGCGATCGCAATGGGTTAATTAGCCGTCAGGAAATGCATAGTCACCTTTATCGTTTGTTTAGTTTTATAGATGTCGATAATAATCAGGGGATTTCACTGTCTGAGATCCGTACCCAATCAGTCAAAATTATGTTTGACTCTCGCTTTAATTAAATTCTTGTCAGGAATGTGACTATGAAATATAGAGATCTTTGCTTCCGTGGGCTTTTGCTCAGTCTTTGTTTGAGTGCTTGTAGTTTGCCTCAAGCTATACCGATTACTCGGCCATCAAGCGCTGTTACTAACCCCATATCAAATCCGTCAGCAGCTCCGATTCAAGCGCCTACATCGGTTCCTTCTGTGGTTTCAAGTGCGTCTCCAACGCCGGTTCCTTCTGTGGCTCCAAGTGTGTCGCCATCGCCGGTTCCTTCTGCGGTTCCAAGTGCATCGCCAGCACTTCGTCCGGCTGGCAAACTGAATGTAGAGCTAAATGGCTTTCAGTTTTTTAATACTTATGCTTTACAGGCAGAGCTCTTTGACTCAGAAAACCAGAGTCTTAGCCAGACTGAGCTTCACAATGCCAAAAATATTCAGCTATTAGAATTGAGTACGAGTGGTTTATCCACTGAGACGGCTTACCAGATTCAAGTTTCAGGTCTCAAGCAAACAGATTGTTTACGGCTGTTGACGTATCGCTTAAAGCCTGTCAGTACCGAAAGTTCTGGTCTACGCCAGTTGTCCGCTGACTTAAATCAGCTCGCTTTTGATGATTTTGAAGAAATCATGCCTGCTGCAAATTGTTTACAGACCTATGAATTGAGTGGAGAAATAGAGGACGGACAAAGCCGACCTGTTTCAGAAGCGCGAATCAAAGCGACTGTGTTTCGTCAAGGGCAGCCAGACTATTTTCAAATTGTCAGCACGGATGATAGCGGTAAATATAGCTTAGACAATTTGCCTCAGCAAGGTCTGCTCCTCCTTACCATTGATAAATCAGGATTTGACAGTGCAGATAGTAAGTATCTGTATAAGCCCCAGCTCCCTCAGCAAAAACTGAATCTGGATTTAAAAGCAGAATAGTGCTGTTGCTCAGGCGTTTTCGCGTAGGCTTTTAAAGCGCTCGATCAAATTACGTTCGCTCTCACTCAGATTTTTTGAAACCTGAACTTCTAAGCTGGCCAGAATATCACCGCGTACGCCCGGGTGCTTGAGATCGGGTAAGCCCTGGCCACGAATGCGAAAAACCTGCCCGGTCTGTGCGCCTGCTGGAATTTTCATTTGCACAGAGCCCTTTAAAGTGGGAACGCTTTTAAGGGTTCCCAACAAAGCATCATAATCTTGGAGCTTAACCTGGCAGCGTAGGGAGTTTCCATCCACCTGAAATACAGGGTGTGGCTTCAGCGAAATGACCAAATAAAATTGACCGCTTTCATTATTAACACGCACTTTGGAGCCTTCTTTAACGCCGGCAGGGATTTTGATTTCAATCGTTTTTAAACGCTCTTCGCGAATTTGAATGCTGCGTCGTGTGCCTTCCAAAGCTTCTTCCAGGCTGATATCAGCCTGATATTGAATGCCTTCTGATGTTGGCTCAAATTCGCTTGTTGGGTCATTCTGGTTATGTTTGCTGGATCCAGAGCGCTCATCCCAAAACTCATTTGCTTGATCTCCAAAAAAAGTTTCAAAAAAGTCAGAGAAATTGAGATCAAACATTTGTGAGCCAAACTCGACCCGGTGCCCCCGGCTACTGCCTTCTTGAGCGCCAAAACCAGAAAAAATATCTCCGAGATCGCCATATTGATTCCAATCGGCACCGAGCTGATCATAACGTGAGCGCTTTTGCTTATCACTCAGGACTTCATAAGCTTCGTTGATTTCTTTGAATTTTTTTTCAGCTTGCTGGTCACCGGGATGGGTGTCAGGGTGGTACTGCTTGGCTAAATTGCGATAGCCCTTGCGAATCTGGCTTTCATCAGCCGTTTTATCAAGTCCGAGTGTCGCGTAATAATCGGTGTAATTCATTTGAGGGTGCATTTACCAGCCTGGGCCACTGCAGGACATTTGGTATCAAAACGATCGATGCGCATACTGCATCCTCCCATAGACTGTAAATCACATTTGTGTAAATGCTGCTCGGTAATTTTACTGCCCAGAAAGCCCTTTTCAACTTTGCTTTCAACATCTAAGCGCACTTTTTTGCGGACATGAGAGCATTTATAGATAATTGTTTTTATTTTACTCGCCATTATCTGACTCCTCACTTGTGGGTTTGCTTCACTGTACACGCATTGTAAATAAAGTTAAAGTGGGGCGACAAGGCCTTGGTACTTGCCTTTTGAAACGAAAGCAGTCAATCGCTGTTATTTTATTGACGCAGTGTGTCCAGAATATAGGCATAGGTGCGTTTGCTAAACATGATCGTGAGATGGCCAGTCCAGGGAACATAATAGACCGTAGAGTCTGGCATGACCGCATTCTTCGGCGGGATCACAATTTCGTCTAGATTAGACCAAATCGAAGTGTATTTGACCGGGGAATAAGCAAAGCCATTGGCGTTTAATTGGGTTAAAAACGCGCTATTGGGGCGCAATTGTTGGGCGCTTTTGCCTGGTCCAGCAAAGGCTGTGTAGGTTCCGTGGTGTGGGGTTGCTACTGTCACCAGGTTTCTAACCGTAGACCGGCCTTCGAGCTCCTGAATATAATAACGGCTAATTAAGCCGCCAAAGCTATGTACAACCAAATCGACTTGCTGTACACCGTAGCGTTTTTTCATGGCTTCGATTTTGGCTTTGACTTTGTGAGCCTGCTCTTCAGCGCTGGCCAAATTGGGGAAGAGATTAATACCCTCGACTTGCCAGCCTTCTTTTTTGAGCTGGCGATAGATCCCATACATAAAATACCAGCTGGGCTCAGCATAACCAGGAACCAACAAAACCGGGGGGCGATCCAGGGCTTTTGACTGTGCCGCTGCCTGCTTGAGCTCCAGATCAAAGCGCTGCATTTCGGCTGGGGTTGGAAGGGCTTCGAGCTCTGGATCTTCTCCACTTTTAGTCGGACTAACTGTCTTTAGATTTTTACGCACATACTCTTTAAGATAGTCAAAATACTCTCTTTGTGGCAAGGCTTCTTGCTGACTAAGGTGACCATTTTGATCTTGATCGAGCTGCCGGAAGCTTTCGGGCGCATGTGGAATTTCATTTAATTCGATGCTGCCATTACGGTTGAGGTCGTGCTCAGCAAAGACCTGTTGCGACTGTCGTTCAAAAACTGATTGCCAATCCAGATTGGTTTGTGTCTCTAAGCGGGTGGCTTGCAAAGGCACTGAATCTATGGGGCGGACCTGGCAGGCCAATAAAGTCAGACTTAAACTGACCAGGAAGATGCGATTAAGTAAATACATTTACTTAGCTACCCCATAGATAGCCTGACCCATAGGCGGCACCGTGACAGTGATCTGTCCATTTTCAATTTGAATGCGATCTTGGGCGTTGAGTAAATTAATCAAAGCAGTTGAGCTGTTTTTGAGCGGGCTTTCAGCCCGGATTTGAACCCGGCGGGTCTGGGGCTGAGAGCTATTATTAAAGAAAGCGATGACTTCTTCGTCTACTTTTTCGGTCATACGGCTAAAGCCATAGACTTGATCGTCCTGCCACATTTCGAGTTGCTGTCCCCGTCGCAGGGCGCGTTGAGATTGCCGCATCTGGGTCAGACTTTTTAGATATTGCCGCAATTGGGGGTCTTGATTAAATTGCATATCCCGGCGATTGTCAGGATCGGCGCCCCCGGCTAAACCGACTTCGGTGCCGTAATAGAGCATGGGCATACCACGGATAGTCATTAGAAAAGCCATACTCAGCATCAGGCGTTCTTTTTTGCGATCGCGGGCTTCATGTATAAAGCGGGGGACATCGTGATTGTCTATAAAGGGAGATAAAAGGCCGGCATTGGGGTAGACTTGATCTTTACCAAAAATATCCCCCAGACGGCGCATGCTCTGGCCGCCGCCAAAAGCATCTTTGATGGCGTAATAGAGTGGAAAGTCAAAAGCCGTATGCATGCCTTCGCGTTGGTAAGGGGCCTGAAATTCAGGGGACGGGGTATAGATTTCACCGAGCAACAAAAAGTCGTCGCCTTCGGCCTGGCGCATTTCTTGATTAAATTGTTTCCAGAAGCTGCGGGGAACATGCTTGACCGTATCAATTCGGAAGCCATCAACCCCACTTTGTTTGGCCCACCATTTCATCGAGTCAATTAAATAACGGGCTGTTTCCGGGTTGCTTTGATCCAGATCAGGTAGCTCAGCCAATTCGCCATTTTCCACCCACCATTGGTCATCCCAGTTTTTAATCACACCGTGTTGATTAAACCACTTGTGGTATTTGCTGGCCGGGTTTTTGCGATCCACAGCAAACGGATGGTCATAGTCGACATGATTGACGACCACATCCAGCAAGACCTTAATCCCTTTTTGGTGGGCCGCTTGTACCAATTGGCGCATTTTATTCATATCGCCAAGATGCTCATCGACTTTATAAAAGTCTTTGAACCAGTAGCCATGGTATCCCCAGATTTCTTGTTTGTGCCCATTGCCAAAATCAGCTACAAAGGCCTCGTCGCGGTTATCGATCACAGGAGTGATCCAGATCGCCGTGGCACCTAAGTCTTTAATATAATCGAGTTTTTGAATCACACCGTCGAGATCGCCGCCATGATAAGCCCAGGGATCATTGGCTTTAACATTAAAGTCATTATTGCGATTGCCATTGGCAAAGCGATCCGTGAAAATAAAATAAATAATTTCATCTTGCCAGATACGCCCAGGACTGCGCAAATCCGTTGAGCGGCTAGTGCTATTTGCTGATTGTTGAGTAAGTAAGGCGGGGGCTCGGCGCAAGGGGATCGGCGGGTTGGCCTGAACTGCAGAACATGAGCTTAAAATCAGAGCTGTACTGAGTCCAGCACCTAACCATCGGGTTAATTTGGGGATCATGGAGGCCTCCAGAAGCGATCAAATCCATACGGATTAGCATAAGATCTTTGCTTCAATTATAGTGCTCAGCTTAAAAAACTGACGGGTCTGTTACAAATCTTAAGTTTGAGTTAACTTCAGCTTAAATAAGCGGCTGAGATTTTGTGCTGAGCCAGCGTTATTTGACTTGTCGCTGTCGTTCTCAATAACAGACTGATAGTATATACTCTGTCGGGTTTGCTAGAATAAGAGCACTTTTGTCAAAGTGGAGACTCACATGAGTATGGATCGGGTGTGTGGCACTTGCATTTTTGGTGCGGATGCAATGGACCGTAATGGAAATATTGATCCCAATTATGTTATATGTCAGGTCAAAGAAGCTGAAAGTCGCAATACGAAACCCGATCGCTTTCGGACGATTTCTGGTGTGACACGGATGCATTATCATCGTGAAGCCTGTTTACACTGGCGAGGTGATCTGGCCAAATTAGAAGGAGAGTACGAATTGCCACAAGCAGTGGCCTATACGCCACCCGTCCCGATTATTGAGGTGCCAATTGAGCCTGTATTAACCCCTAAGCCTGTTTTATCTGCTGCTCAGGATAATGAAATTAACAATTTAAAATTGAAACTGATCCAGCAAGATCAGATGGTATTGTCTTTGCAAAATCAAAATGTGTATTTGTCAGAGCAAGTCACAGAATTACAGGGCAAATTGCAAACTGCGCAAGAAAAAATCGATAAGCTAAGCCCTTTTGACCCGGCTATTTTCGTTGAACTTAATTATTTTGCTCTGCTGGGGATCTCTGAGCAGGCAGGTCCGGCTGAAATCAAAGACGCCTATCGTCAGCGCATGAAACATCTGCATCCTGATCGTTTTATTAATATTTCTCAACGGGTCAACCAGGCATATGAGACCTTGATGGATGCGGATAAGCGCAGTAAATACCTGCGCCAACTCAAAGGGCAGCAGCATGGTTGAACAAAAACTAACCCAGTCTCCTGCCTTTGCTTATTTTCGTCAGCAAGTGCAAAAAAAATCGGGTTATCATTTGGCTCCGTCTCCATTTCTGGAAGATCGTTTACGGCTCTATTTGCGTTTGCAGGGCTGTGACGATTTAGAGCAAGCCAATCAACGCTTAAAAACAGGGGATTTAGATGTTCAGGCGTTTTTGGATTCATTATTAATCAATGAATCTGAGTTTTTTCGCAATCCGGATCGTTTTAAAGAATTAAAAAAACGGATCTTGCCACGTTTTTTTACAGGCTGTGGGCAGGTTCGCATCTGGAGTGCTGGCTGTTCTTTTGGCGCTGAAGCTTATTCGCTCATGATTTTGATAGCTAACCTGAAACGCTTACACCAGGCACGATTATACGCCACAGATCTCGACCGTCAGGCTTTAATTCAGGCACAAACAGCAGTGTTTTCAAAAAATGTCATTAAAAATGTCAGCAAGTCAGATCTGAGTTATTATTTTGAATTACAGACAGGCGTAGCTCATGGGGTGAAGTATGCACTTAAACCTCGCTGGCACCAGCAAATTGATTTTGCTTATCATGATCTTTTGCGTGATCCTTACCCTGAGTCTTACCATCTGATTGTTTGCCGAAATGTTATGATATATTTCGACAAAGCGTCCAAATATCAGGTATATCAAAAATTTTGGCGCTCCTTGAAGCCTGGGGGCGTTTTGTTTATTGGGGGAGCCGAGCAATTATTGGATATTCATAGCTTAGGTTTTGAAAGCTTATCGCCTTATTTTTTACTAAAACCAGAGAGTTAGAGCTAAGAGCATGCGGGAACTAAGTTTACAAAATCTGATTCAACGGGCTGACGAATTGCCAGAAGTTCCGCAAATTGCTTTTCGTGCGATTGAGTTACTGAATGATCCGGATACAGAAGTCAGCCATCTGGCCGAAGTGATTTCGTCGGATCAGGCGCTGACAGCAAAGGTTCTGAGATTGTGTAACTCAGCTTATTATGGCCTGCCTCGGAATGTAACGACAATCTCAGAGGCGGTGATGATTGTCGGTTTTTCGTCAGTTAAAAGTCTGGTCTTGATGATCACAACTCAGAGCACTCTCAATAAAGGTCTGTTGGGTTATAAAATTGGACCAGGCGATTTTTGGCAACATTCTTTGTGTACAGCAGAGTCAGCTCGGGTTTTGGCACAGCATATTGACTACCCCAAAACCGAAGAAGGTTTTATCGCTGGTTTAATTCATGATATTGGTAAAATGGTACTTAATCAGTACGCTTTACCCGAAGTTTATCGTGCCACGAATTTGAGCCAAAAAGAGCAAATTCCCATTCATCTGGCTGAACAACGCATTTTGGGCTTTGATCATGCGGAAGCTGGAGCCGGTTTGGCAGAACGCTGGAATTTCCCTCCCATTTTAGTTGATTCGATCCGTTTTCATCATGATTTACTTCAACCGTTGCAAATAGAGAGTCCGCTCGCGTTTATTGTGGCGGTTGCCAATATCATGGCGCAGTATATCGAAGGAAAAGAAGCTCAGATTTGGGTGGATCTCGAAACCTCTGAGCAATTGGCACAACTTAATTTGACCGTCGCTGATTTGAAAGGCCTCCTGCCTGAAATCGAGCAACGCGTCTTTAAAACCCGTGAAATGATTATGAGCGTGAGCTAAGCGGCGGGTCTAGTGTTCTATCAGTAAGTCGCGCTATAATAAAATGATGCAGTCTTCACAATATGTCGCCCTTTTTCTGGATGAAGCCCGTTTGTTACTGGAGCAGTGTCAGGATTGTCTTGCCCAGCTTGAAAGCACGCAAAATCAAGCGGAATTGGTAAGAGAGTTATTTCGACTCGTGCATACCATTAAAGGTATGTCTTCAACTCTAGTTGATCTGCCTTTTTTTGAGGAATTGACACGATTAAGTGATTTGGTTGAAACGTTTCTGGCTCAAGATTCGCCCCTATTCTCAGAAGCCGTCTTCTTTTTGTTTTCTGATACTTTCTTAATTTTTCAAGAGCTGATGCGTAATATCGAGCACCCTGAACGTGCTGCAAGTTTAGACTTGACATCTATTTTTTCTCGTTTTGAGGCTTTTCAGCCCAATCATGGACACATAGAGCAGGCCTTAGCGGGTCGGTTGGAAGGTTTTCGCTCTCTCAAGACAGTAGACCTCGAAGTACTTTTAGCTCAGGGGTTAATGCTCTTTCAGGTTGATATTCGCTTATTAGATAATTGTTTAATGCCGGCAGTACGGGCAATGTTGGTTTTGCATAATTTGTCGCAACAAGGCCAAACCCTAGAAACTGAACCCAGTCTCGTCAAAGTGCGAGAAGGCCGTTTTGAAAATAGTTTTCAAGTTCTATTTGCGACCCACTTAGAAGCCGACGAAGTTCGTGTGCTGGCAGGATCTGTTTCTGAGATTGATCAAGTCTCTGTGACTGATTTTGAGCTGACGAGCCTTACGGAGTCGGCTTCTGTAGCGACAGTGGTTCCGATCAATGAGTTCGAACAGCGGGTTTTAGATGAGGCCGAGCGTCAGCAATTGAACGCTATTTGGTTGAGTTTTCAAGTCCGGCAACAGACTGAGCTGGTTTCTGCACGCATTGCTTATGCTTTCCGCATACTTGAAACCCAGGGTGAAATTATTAAAACACTTCCAGGAGTGCAGGCTTTAGAAAATGGCTCCTTTCAAGAGCAATTTGGTCTCTTACTGATTTCTACACAAGCGCCTGAAGCCGTGCTTGAACTCTTGAATCAGCAAGCTGAAATTCAGGCTTGTTTTGAACTTCAGGCTTGTTTGTTTACTCCTTTTCAGCAAAGTCAGCAAGCCGAGCTTGCACTTGATTTAGCAGAGCCTATTACGGGCCCTTTGATTACCATGGCCCGAGAACTTGACCCATCTCCACCGGAACCAGGTTCTGAACGTTTAAAAAATATCCGCTTACAGCATCTGGTGCGCGTTGATGCCCAGCACTTGAAAACCCTGTCAGAACTCACTGGCGAACTGCTGCTGGCACGCGCCCGTCTGAATCAATCAGACCCCTTTCCAGAGCCTTTATACCAAAGTTTAACGCGTCTCAATCAGGTGTCAGCAGCACTTCAGACCGTTAGCATGCGTTTGCAATCGATCACCGTTGCCCAGGTCTTTAATCGTTATCCGCGCATGGTGCGAGATTTATCACGTTCACTCAACAAGGAAATTACCTGTCAGCTTTCGGGTGTGAATGTCGAGTTGGCGCGAACCTGTGTCGACGATTTAACCCATGTTTTGCTGCATATGATTCGCAACTCAGCGGATCATGGCCTTGAAAGCTCTGAAGAACGCTTGCGTCTGGGTAAACCCCGTCAGGGAAATATTCTCCTGGCAGCAGCCTATCAGGGTGAACGGGTTTTAATTACCGTTGAAGATGATGGCTGTGGTATCGATATTCAAAAATTAAAGCAAAAAGCGTTTGAAAAAGGTTTGATTACGAAAGATCAGCAGAGCGCTTTGCCTGACCAGGAAGCACTCAACTTGATTTTTCATCCCGGTTTGAGTACCTCCGAATTCACCACTGATATTTCAGGCCGAGGCGTCGGTATGGACGTGGTTCAAAGCCATGTGACACAAATGGGAGGGACCCTTCAAGTCTATTCCAGTCCAGGCTGGGGCACGCGTTTTGTACTGAGTTTGCCCTCTGAAGTCAGAGAAGTCGAGGTCTTGTTGGTGCAGGCTGGTAATCAATATTTTGCCTTCCCCAATCAAGATGTGCATGCGATTTGTCTGGTGCATGAATTGGCACCAACAGATCTGGTGATTAGTCTCAAAAATCTCGGGCGTGTCTCTAATCACGACTCTGATCAGGGGCAGTTTGTTTTGCGGCTAGAAGCTAATGGCAAGCAGCTCTGGATCCTGGTTGACGATATCCTGGGGCTGGAACAATTGGCGATTAGACGCTTAGAGAATCAACGCCAGGACATGGTTCAGGGAGCTGCTCTAATGAACGCTGATGATTTAGCTCTGTATGTTGAACCTGCTCGCCTGGTAGAACTGGCTTCTTCTTACAGTGCCTAACAAAACCGAAGTTTGCTTATCTCAAAACAGTGTTAAAAGTGAGTTCTGCACCCAAGGACATAAATCCTGATTCGTAAGACGCTAAAGCCTCAACGGCTCAGGCAAGAGTCTTATACAGATTACCTTTGGTTCTGGCTAGAAGCTCTTAGTCCTGCCAGTTAACCAGAAGTTCGCATAAACGGTTCTGGGTGGTGACTGCTGCGGTATAGCTTTTAAAGTGATTCATCAAAAAAGAGAAAATAATTACATCATTGTCTTTGGTATAAACATACCCCGATAATGCTGATACGCCATTGATAAAACCGGTCTTGGCGCGTACCCGTCGTTTGAGTGCTGGGGTGTTCATGCGCTTTTTAAGGGTGCCGTCGACGCCTGCAATCGCCATCGAAGACATAAAGTCGACAGAGACATCAAATTGCTCGAACATGTGCTGTAAAACACGTGTGAGTACATCAGCGCTCATACGATTCAAGGGAGAAAGACCTGAACCATCGGCGATCACTATCGGTAAATTGGCTGGCAAGCCGACCTGAGCGACCAAAAATTTTTCTTTGATTACGGCCGCGCCTTTTTCGGCTGTACCAGGTGCTCCTTTAAAGGTAGCTCCTAAAAACTTAAGTAGATTCTCAGCAATCAGATTAACGCTTTTCTTATTTAACTCTGCGACTACCTCGTTAAGGGGAGGAGACAGAGTGCTTGCTAATAAACGTGAACCCGCGGGTGTAGCTGCTTTTTTGAGGCGTCCTTGCAATTGGATTTGTTCACGTTTGAGTAAGCCTTGAGTGACATTGCCAACATAAAGACTGGGTTTATCTAAATTGATTTGTTCGATTTCAGTTCGACCCCGCACATAGAGATTGCCCGAGACGATAATCCTATTTTTGCCATTGACGAGATCTCTGCTGATTTTCAAGCGGGTTCGGCCCGCGCTGGTACGGGTTTGATTGACAACTTCAAAAAAGGTATTGGCGGGTTTGAGATTGATGGCTGCAGGCTGGCCAGCCTGGGTTGGGCGAACACGGACCTCAACGGTGTTTAAATTCAGCGAAAGCGCAGAAATGCGTGCGCTATAAGAGGCGGCCCCGTAAGTGCTTTTCCAGCCCTTACCCGTGTGTTTTTGGTCAAAGAAGCTGTCATCGACGATCAGGTCTCCGGTGATGGTTTCAACTCCTGCATAGCGCAACTCCTGTACCAATTCAGCCAGACGTTCATCGGTCAGTACCGGATCGCCAAATCCTTTTAAATAGAGATTACCTTTTAAGTTACTGCCATTAATGTAGCCATCCGTAAAAAATTGCGTTTTGAAGCGAAACTCGGGTTTTAAGAGGCTTAAAGCCGCTGCTGAAGTGATGACTTTCATATTTGAGGCTGGCATGAGCGCCTGTGAGGCGTTTTGACTTAAGATTTCTTTGCCTGTTTTCATGGAGACAATTCGAACCGCTGTGTTTTGGGCAGCCAGGCCCGGTTGTTGTAAAGCTTGAGCTAAGCTTTGAACGCTGGTTTGTGCCTGAGCAGGGGGAACCCAGAAGGATAAAAAAATGGCCGGCAGCAATAAATTTATAATTCTTAATACTCCGAGGTTTTTCCTAAAGAGATGTAACACAAGGCCTCCAAAACATTGGCGAGATTGTTAGAATTATATGTTAAAACGACGAGATTGTGGCCAAGTGTGACCTTTTTACGTTGAACAAGAAGCCTTCTTATCGTATGATGGATCTGTTTCGCAACCCTTTACGGATTTTTTGAAACCCGATTTGGCGAAACACTGACCCCATCAGATTTGGTAATCTTACACAATTGATGTTAAATTGTAATACACAATGGTCGAAATTGAACGTGGTTCACTTTTTTAGCTTTGATAGGTTGTGTATCGTTGGACTCAGTCTGGCTCACTAACCTTTAAAATAGAGATCGAGCGATTGCGCTCACCACGGTTTAAAAGAAATTTAAGCTCCTGTTGATGACGAGGTATATTGCATTGGCTACTGATCACCCGTTACAGTCCCTGCGCTCTTCCAGCGCGCGCCCTCTGACCTCGGAGGATTTGAAGGCTCTTTATTATATTCATGATAGGGTTGCTCAAACCCTGAGTGAGATTTTATCTGCTGAACCCACTTCTGCTGCCAATTGGCAAGTCATAAGTATTGAGCAGAAATCATTTCAACAAGTCTTGCGCAAATACCCGCGCGATTCTGTCTGGTCTTTATTAGGCTTTGGCGAATCTTTAGTGGGTGGCGTGGCACTGGTGATTGAAAAAGAGTCCGTTATATCTATGGTTCGTCAGGCCGGGGCTGAAATTACACCTGATTCTGAAAACGAAATTACTGAATTTGAACTCGGTCAAATTGATAATCGAATTCAACAATTTTCCGAAGCCTTTTCAACCATTTGGGGTGAGTATCACCCCTTGAGTTTGCAATTGGCTACTTTCCCCAATACACCGACGATTGATGAGTTCAGAAACCTTTTAATGGGTATCAATCAGGAAACCCCGTCCATTTTGATTAATTTCCAGGTCAGTATGATTGCGCGTGAAGTTCAGCATGCTGCACTGGTCTTTCCTCAGCCTTATTTAGCTCCGCTCTATCATGTATTGAGTGCAGTTAATGATTCTATGGTTGAAGAAGGCGATTTTGAACAGGTTCAAGATCGCATCACGATGGTTGACGATATTACAACGCCTGTTATCGTCGAATTAGGGCAAACTCGAATGAGTTTTTCTGATGTGCAAAACATGGAGTTTAACGACTTTATTATTTTGGAACAACCGATTGATAAGCCCCTGACCGTTAAAGTGGGCAAAAATACCGTAATGCAGGGACTGCCGGGCACAACGCCTGATGGTCGCCACCTTGCGGTTCAAATTGTGGAAGCATAAAACAAGAGAGAGAAGAAGTGGTGCCCTATGTATCAGCATGACCCCCATCTGGACGACTTGTTGCGCCGGCCGATGCAGATGGCCATGAATGACGACGAATACGATGAGTATGATGACGACGATGAGTATGAAGATGAAGATGACCTCTTTGGTGAGGATGTCCTTCAGGCTGCCGTCGACGAACGCGAAGATCAAGAACGTGCTGCGGAAGCTTTTGCTGCCTCGCTTTTGGGTGGAGACGAATCTACCTCAGAGCAAGTCAGTCAAGAAGCAGCCGCTCCTGAACCTCCGCCAGAACAGGCAAAACTGTTTACGCGTCCTGGTATTCGTAGAAATTTAATCGGCTACGGTCTATTAACGATTCTGGGCTTTGTGCCTTTTGTCATGCTTCTTCTCTTTGGACTTGCTGCAGGTCTCAGTGCGACGATGATCGTCTTCTCTGTAGCGATGTTCCTGGGCCTGGCGTTGTCTGTTTATAATTTGATTTACCATTTTCAACACGGTTACGAATTTACGGCTAGCTTTAATATCCGTACATTTTTCCGCTTTTGGCCAGAAGTTCTGGTCATTACGGTCGTCCTGGTTGGTGTTTCTTTCTGGAATCTAGCCAACTTATCAAATGGTCAACCTTTGACCCTTTCGGGTAAACCGGTTGCAGCTCCAGTTGCTTCACAAAGCTTTGAAAACGAAGAAGAGGTTGTCTTCTCTTCCTTTAAGCTAGCGCAAGCAAATGAAGCTAAAAAGCAGATGACAGCAAGCACCCCAGATGAACTCTTGCAAATGAATAAAGAGAAGCTTGATAATATTGCTGGCGGTGTCGTCGGTGCAGCGGGTTCTGTTCAAGGGCCTAATTATAATGAGCTGGTAGAAGGTGGCCCGGTTTCAGGGGCTGCGATCGGTATCATTGGTGCTGCTGACCTGCCTGCTGATGTTCGTGTTGCTCCCAGCGCTTCAGAGCGTCCGATTTTGGCTTCTGATAACGCTCTGATCAACACCTTCTTCATGGGCGGGCCGTTGTGTGCTGCTCTAGGCTATGCCTTTATTATTGGCCTGGCTGGTGCTTTATTCGGCGCCGTTCGTCGTTTCGAGACACCATTTTCTCAGAAATATGTTGAAATCATCAATATTGAAACCGGTGAAGTGACTTCAGATAAACAAGCGATTGCGCCTATCATGAAACCAATTAATGCGGTCAGCCGTGTTTTGATTGGTCTCTTCTATGGTGCGACCTCAGGCTTTGTCCTGGGACTCTTGCTTATTGTTCCTCTGGTGGTCTTCTTCCGCTCTGCGTTGCTCAATCCATTAAGTGCGCCTTTACTGCAAACTTTAGGAGTTAGCAATATTCCTGACCTGGCATTTACCAATGCGGTGACGGTGGGTGGACTGATGGTTCCGCTGGTTATTTTGGCGGTGGTTAAGCTCTCTCCTCAGGGAATGTCTGTCAGCGAAGAGTTGATGCGCCAGCATTATGAAATCAAGCCAACAGGCCGTTTTGTTTCTGCTGACTCACCTTTAGGTATGGTTAGTCCCAATGCGATTTCCTTTGGTCCTGAAGGGGTCTCTCTGATGATCCCTGATGATGAATTGGAAACTGAATTGGCCAATAGCCGTCTGATGGACGAACTGGCCATGGGAGATGATAATCTGACTTCAGAAATCATTGAAGAGTTTGGTCGGGAGTTTGAAACGGTTTTCGGTATAGATACCCGTGAGTTGATGACCCAACCCACCCAACGCCAGGGCATGGTTGACCGGAAGCTCCTGGCTTCTGCTTTGGATGAGTCGTTTGGCGAGCTGGGCAATGTTCCTGTTGAAATTTCTGCAGAATTGGGCTCAGCCAACTTACCGATTACTGAATGGCTCAACCTGCGTGTAGGTACCCTTGTTTTACTGGACAAACCAGCCAATGAAGAGATTGATATTCTTTTCAATGGGGTCCGTAAAGGCAAAGGTAAATTGGTCGTGTCTGATGATGCGCTGGCAGTGAAGGTATCCAATACCTACTTTCAGCCTTCAAACGGCAATGGCGTGGTGATTTAAAAGTGTTGAATAAGTTTGTAAAAGTCATAAGAGGAGGCATTTAGTTTCGTGGGAGACATTAAGGCCCAAAAACCAACCCGTAAAATGACGGTCAGTCCTGTTAAGTTTGCACCCCTGGTGCGTGATTTGCCTACATCCGCTGTAACTGGCGTTTTAGGTAATTTGGAACTGGTCAAAGACGTCAAAATGGACGTCACTGTTGAGCTTGGAAGAACCCATCTTCCTTTAAAAGAAGTCCTGCAATTAGAAGATTCTTCTATCATTAAATTGGATCGCCTGGCGGGTGAACCTGTAGACCTATTGGTCAACGGTCGCTTAATTGCCCAGGGTGAAGTCGTTGTCATCGGTAATAAATTTGGTGTGAAAATCACTCGCGTTCACAAACCGCGTGGCTCAGAAACCGCAGATGCGGATATGGGTCAGGAGATGATGATGGATGACGGTTTTGATGATGGCGGTTATTAAAAACTGAAATGGAAACATTTCAGTTTGACTGGCTAGGCTATCTACGAAACATGGCTTTCTTGATTATCCTTTTGGGAGTCATGTCTTATGTGTTAGTCAAACTAAAAACCAGAGGCACAGGGCAAAATGGCCCTGCTGTGAAACTGCCTTTTTTGAATTTTACGGAATCAAAAGGGTTTGAAAACACGTCGATAGAAGTTATTGAACGCAAAAGCTTGGAGGCCCGCAAGCAGATCTATTTGGTGCGTATTTTTGATGACCAGTATTGGTTGATTGGTACAACAGACACGCAAATAGAAGCCCTGGGTCAGATACAGCCTCCTAAAAGGCAAGCAGAAGCAAAACCGCCTTTTTCGGATTATTTGGAAGATCATGAAATACAGCAACTGGATTAAGACTATTGGCCTGATTTGTCTCTTTACCCTGATTATTTCAGGTGTTTTTGAGGCTTTACCTGTTTTTGCCCAAACAGGGGGTGCACCTTTGGCAACAACGCCCGTAGATCCAACGGCTCCAACAAATTTGCTGGATACGATTGATTTGCGTAAGCCCTTAAAGCTTTCTGAATTGGGCAGCCCGCTTCAGTTGATTGTTTTTACTGCGATCTTAACGATTTTGCCATTTTTATTTATTATGACAACTTCTTTTATTCGTACCATCATCGTTTTAAGTTTTTTAAGAACAGCCATGGGTACCCAAACCAATCCACCCAACCAGGTTGTGGTGGGGATCGCACTATTTTTGACTTTGTACACCATGTCTCCCGTTTGGGAGCGTATCAACAACGATGCGATTGTGCCTTATCTAGATAATACGATTACGCAGTCGATTGCTGTTGAGCGTGCCACGACGCCAATTAAGACCTTTATGTTAAAACATACCAGTAAGCAAGAGTTGGGCTTTTTTATCCGCCTGGCAAATCAGAAGCAGCCTCGTCGTCCATCGGATGTGCCTTTACATATTGTCATTCCGGCCTATATGGTTTCGGAGCTGACGACTGGTTTTAAAATGGGATTTGTCTTGTTCTTACCCTTCTTGATTATCGATTTGGTGGTGGCTAATACACTCTTGGCTTTGGGGATGATGATGCTATCTCCTGTCACTATATCTCTGCCTTTTAAAGTCCTCGTGTTTACGATGGCGGATGGGTGGTTCCTTGTGCTACAGGCCATTGTAACGAGTTTCCGAATATGAAGGAGATATCATGTCTCAATCTCTAATTTTAACCCTGGCACGTGAAGCCGTGACACTGATCGTTTTAATGTCTCTGCCCATGATTTTAACCGCCATGCTGGTTGGTTTGACCGTCAGTATCTTACAGGCCGTGACCCAGGTTCAGGAGCAGACCCTGAGTTTTGTTCCGAAAACGATTTCTGTATTTACGATGCTTTTATTGGTGGCGCCCTGGCATATGACCACGATTGATCAATATGTGCGCTATCTAATTACCAATTTACCCACGTATTTAACGCGATAAATCATGGATGAAATCGTCCTCACCCTGTCGCAATATGTACCGATCTTTATGTTGGTGGTTGCACGTACAGCTGCGCTGACTTTACAGGCGCCCTATTTGGGTACTCAGGGCGTACCTGCTATGGTGCGTATTGCGATTGCGCTTTCTCTTTCCTTTTTCTATCTTTTGGGCAATCCCAATTTACCCGCTGAAATCCCCGAGGGATTTTTGCCGTATATGATGTTAATGATCCAAGAGGTCTTAACCGGGATTTTATTTGGTTTTGCGGCCAGTGTCATTTTGTCTGCGATTCAAGCCGGGGGCGAGATTATTGACGTGCAAATTGGTTTGAGTATGGTGTCTTTATTTAACCCCCAAACCAAATCACGTACCACTGTAATGGGTAAATTATTCTATCAATTGGCTCTGATCGTGATGATTTCTTCTTACGCCCATTTGTTTATGCTTAAAGCCTATTTTCGCACCTTTGAAATCATGCCCATTGGTACCTTTAGTTTTGGCTCAAATATGGCCCTGGCGGAGATTATCCAAGTCACTTCTCAGGTTTATACGGTTGGGGTACAGATGGCCTTGCCGATTATTATCGTGGTATTTGTGGTTGATTTCGGCCTGGGTATGATGAACCGAGTTGCGCCTCAGATTAATATTCTGGAGCTGAACTTTGCCATGAAGCCGACGACCGGAGCTTTGTTGATCTCCGTCATAATGGCGACATTGCTGTCGGTGATGCATGAATACTCTTATCGTATGGCTGTCGATGCACAACGTGTGATTACAGCTGCTGCTGAAGGTAAACGTTGGCAGCAACTCAACCAAAATCAAAAATTTCAAGCCCAGTTACAACAGCAAGGTGCACCTCCGGGTTTTCCACAATTCAGGGGCTTACCTGACCGTGGGCCGCTCCAGGTTCCAGGGACCTTTATTTCAGGCGATTAAAAAAGCGAGGATATAAATTATCCTCGCTTTAAGATTTTGTTTGGCTTGTCTGTTTATTCGTTTAAACGGAAAGCGCCGGTTGGCATGCGGCCATTATAACGATTTACAGGAACTTCAATCACCTGACGCTTGCTGCTGGAATTGTGTACCATCATGGCGGTTCCATCTTCGCGTATACGAGAGACCACGCCAATATGGCCGTAGCCGCCTTTGCGAGGACGAGAAAAAACAACGACATCGCCAGGCTTAAGTTCGCTTTTGCTAGAAATCGAGCTCGATTTATTAGCCGCGCTGCCATGCACTTGCGTAAACTTGCCTTTGCTGAGCATTTGATTGACCAGACTATTGACTTCATTGCTATCAAATTTGTCTAGTGCGGGGATATTATCAAAAACACGAGAGACCGTATGCGCACAGGCCAGGGTGCCGCCGCCTAAATAGCCCTGGCGGTATTGCTTACCAATATCCGCAACGGCTTCCTCTGCCAGCTCGTCAGCCATGCTCTGGCCGAAAAGCATATCTTTGACTGAGTCGACGACGCTATCGTATTTTTTCTCAACCGTAATCATGGCAGCATCCCATTCGGCTTTTAGAAGCCCTGATAAATTACCTTCGCCACTGGCTTGCGCAGCAGCAATAGTTTCGCCATTCTCGATCAGGTATTGCACAATATACTGGGTGTTTTTGTCTTTGGTTTGCTGGTCAGGGTAAGCTTCGTTGATTTCGAGGGCTTTAGTGTATTTGCCCTGATCCATTAATTCATTGATCAGAGATCCGTGTAAGCTTTTCCCCAAATCTTTTAATTCGGGGAAGGCATGGATTAATTGCTGGGCTTGCTCAATTTCGCCATCTTCAACCAATTCGGTGAAATAATCGCCGACAGCATCTGCTTTATCTGTTAAAGAGCCCGTTGTGTTTACATTAATCAGGGTGACGCGTTGCTCAAAATTCAAGACTTCCTGGTCGCTTTCTCCATCCAGAAACTCAAAAGTATTGCGGGCATTGGTTAAAATGGTTTGTTGCAAGGCGTTCTGACCGATATCGTTTTTCTCGTTAAAAAGACCTTGGTTTGCTGTTGATACAGGGGCTGGTTCTAAAGGCCCGACAAAAGGGGGGCCACTTGGCTTGGGTTGGACGAGTTCAATAGCGGCCGGTTTGGTGGGGGTGGAACTGGGGCGTGAAATATTTCCCATGGGTAGACTTCCTACTTTTAAAATAAGTCAGTACTTCTGTTTACTTATATACGCTTTGATCGCAGATAGCTTGCTATGCTAGTATCAGGCTTAACAGACAATTAATCTGATCTTTAATCCTTAATATCACGCATGATCCGACATTATTTTTATATAATACTATTAAGAAGAATCAGGAAACAATTGGAACGGTGACTTTTCCTTTGCAAGGGCCGAATAAACTTCAGGCTCCGCAACAACTTTTTAAGCCCAGTGCACCCACTTCTTCGGTGCTGAAACCAGGTGGGCTTCCTCGGCCTGCTTATTCAGGGGATCAAACCCGATTTAGCAGGGTGTCTTCGATGCTGGGCTTTTCTCCGATTCAAATTCCCAATTTACGTCCGCTAGGTCAAAGCGTTTTACGCGGCTTAGAGCGGGGCTGGAATGCATTAAAAGATACCTTCACCTTTCAATTTGAAGAAAAGGGATCCACAGGAACGAGCAAAGAAGCTCAGGCTAATTGTGGTCCTGCCAGTGCGTCGATGATCTTGAAGCAGTTTGGGGTTACATCACCTACGATGCAACAGTTAAGACGCTCTGTTGGCGCACCGATCGGGAGTAACAGTGGTGCTTATGCGCTTTCTATTGCTCAGGTAGGCGAGTCTGTCAAAAAGGCAGCCAAGGATAAAGGCCAACATATTACCTATGACACCAAAAGCCTGACAACCAATGTCGATAGTGCTTTACGTGAAATGAAAAACCGCCTTGATGCAGGCGAAAAGGTCATTTTACTCACCTCCAATATCAACTCCCTTTCTCAGGGGCACTATATTGTGGTCAAAGAAGTGCGTGCCGATGGCTCGATTCTGGTGGATGACCCGGCTCGCAGCAAAGGTGAAAATGCAGTGCATAGCAAGCGCCAGTTAGAGAAAGCCCTACAAACACGTGTGCAAAACTACGGCCTGGGCAATACGATCATTTCTTTTAAACAAAATTGATTGAACAATTGACTTAATCACTAAAAAAGCACTCGGTTTCGAGTGCTTTAATTGTATTCAATCGCCTAAATCCCGAGCTTGTCCCAATGAGAGATCGCCTGATCGATAGGATCACTGCTGCGATTGGCGTTGACGGCTTTGGTTTGCCAGCGCGCAGCAAGTAAGCTTTGCAGTCCCTTGCCATTGAGATCCGAAATCACAGCGGGCACCCCTCTACCCATCAGCAATCCGGCCAGACCACTGGGGGCGATACTGCTACCAAAGGGAGCGGCGAGCCCTTCTTCTTTGCGACCGGCAAAACTAAAGGCGGCGCTCATATCCTGACGCCCGAGTTGGGCCAGTTGCCTGACAATCAATTGGGGTGCATGTATAGGCAAATGATCGAGAGTTGGCTCAGGCTGTTTAATTTGCAGGGCGCCGTCTTGAAACGTTAGACTGGCGCCGGGATGGGCCAATGAAATTACTTTTAAGTTCAGATGGGGATTAATACTCAGCAAATTGCTTGAGCTAGGGGGGCGAATTCCGCTTTGCTCCTGGGCACTTAAAACCCGATCTAAAATCTGTCCAAAATTGGACATGTTTGAAGCGCGCTGGGTATCTACATGGGTTAATGCACGCTCTTCGACGGCGGTAATGCGTTGGCCTAAAACCTGTTCTGCATCCTGTCTGGGGCCAATACTATCAAGATTGATCAGTGACACGGTTTTAAGCTCCCTTTTCTTTTTAATTTAACATAAACACATACTGTATTCATAGTGGGGTTCATTTTGGAACTGATTTTTCTAAGTTTGCCTAATCTGGGGCGTTGGTTGGCTCATGGCGCAGCGTGTTATAATTCCTCTACATAAAAATTCCCTTCTACAAGGAGCGCCTCCAATGGTCGATTTTTCATTATCTGAAGATCAATTAACCTTTCAAAAACTAGCTCGTGATTTTGCTCAAAAAGAGATTATCCCCAACGCAGCTCATCACGATGAAACCTGTGAATACCCTCATGAGATTATCAAAAAAGCCTGGGAAACCGGCTTAATGAACAACCATATCCCTGAAGCTTATGGCGGCAATGAACTCAGCGTGCTGGACGGTTGTATTATTTCTGAAGAACTCGCTTATGGTTGTAGTGGTATCAGTACGGCAATGGAAGCCAATATGTTGGCCGCTTGTCCGGTTTTGGTTGCAGGAAACGATGAGCAAAAAAAGAACTTTTTGGGTCGTATGATCGAAGAGCCTTTGTTGGCTGCTTATTGCGTGACAGAGCCTGATGCAGGCTCTGATGTTCAGGGCATGCGCTCAATAGCCAAAAAAGTTGGCGATGAGTATATTCTCAACGGCAGTAAAATGTGGATCACCAGCGCCTCTGTTGCCAACTGGTATTTTGTTGTGGCATACACTGAGCCCGGTGCTGGCTTTAAAGGTATTTCGGCCTTTTTAGTAGATGCCAATACACCTGGTATTATCGTTGGTAAAAAAGAAATGAACATGGGGCAGCGTTGTTCTGATACCCGTGGCATTACTTTTGAAGATGTCAAAATTCCGGCTAAAAATCTGCTGGGCTCAGAAGGCGAAGGCTTTAAAATTGCTATGAAAGCCTTTGACTTGTCACGCCCTATGGTGGCCGCTGGTGCCGTCGGCGTTGCCCGTCGTGCGATGGAAGAATCCATTCGTTATGCTAGCGAGCGCAAGACCTTTGGCAAGCCGATTGCCGCTCATCAGGCGGTCAGTTTTATGATTGCGGATATGGTAAAAGACATTGACGCTGCACGTCTCCTGGTTTGGCAGTCTGCCTGGGCTCATGATCAGGGCATGCGCAATACTAAATTTGCGGCAATGGCCAAGTGCTTTGCTGCAGATACAGCGATGAATGTGACTACCAATGCGGTTCAAATTCATGGTGGCAATGGCTATAATAAAGAGTACCCTGTTGAAAAATTGATGCGTGATGCTAAAATTTTCCAAATCTATGAGGGAACCAGTCAAATTCAACGTATAATTATTGCCAAAGAAACCTTTGGCCGCTAAAATTTGATTTAATCAGCTTAAGATGGGGCCTGCTTTCAGACTGAAAGTAGGCCCCATTTATTTGAAAAGGGGTAAGTATGCCTAAGCCGGGATCAGAGTGGCAAACCTTCGATCAGGATCAGATGCTAGACAAAGTTATTACTGCACCTCAGCGCGCACAACAGCATTGGCAACTTGGATTACAACACCCGGTGCAAACCCATCAGGAGATACGTCAAATTGTCGTTTGTGGCATGGGTGGCTCCGGCAGTACCGGTGATTTTTTACAGGCGCTCTGCAAATCTGCTCAGGTGCCAATATGGGTCAATAAATCAGCAGAACTGCCGAACTGGGTCAATGCACAGACTCTGGTGATTGGGGTTTCGTATTCGGGGCAAACCGCTGAAACTTTGGCTTGTATTGAGCAAGCCCTGACTCAGGGCGCGCAATTGCACTTGCTGAGCAGTGGCGGACGTGTTGCTGAGCTGGCTGAAAGGCATGCGATCACCCGGGTGCCAGTGGATGGGGGATTACCTCCACGGGCTGCTCTCTTTGATTTGGCATTTGCCTTATTGGGTTCAATTATTGATTGCTCGCTGTTTCAAGTGGATCGCAAGGACTGTGAAGCTGCACTCCAATGGCTGAATACTTTGAGTCAGACCTGGGAGCCAAATGATAGGGTTAAACCCTTGCCATTATCCCTGGCTGAACACTTATTGCCCTTTGCGAATCTACTGCTTTGGGGCCGGGCGGGTGAGAGCGGTGAGCTGGCTTTGCGCTGGAAAAATCAGCTGGCTGAAAACAGTAAGCGTTTGGCTAGTGTTGGGGTGTTCCCGGAGCTGAACCACAATGAAATTGTGCCTATCTGTGCGCGTCATCATAGCCAAAGTGCAGCGATTTACCTTAGTCTGGAGTCAACGCTTTCTGCTTTTGATCAAACCAGTTTGGAGCTAATTGAGCCGCATCTGGGACGGATTGAAGTCGTGAGAGCACAGGGCGTGGGAAGACTCCAACGTCTGCTTTATCTTATCTATCTGGGAGACTTTCTCAGCGTTTATTTGGCATTCTTGAGTGAAACCGATCCCACTCCGATTGCTGCAATTAGCGAACTCAAAAATCGCATGGCTGAGATCAAAGAATAACGCATGACACCAAGATTTGAAGCCAATGGCTGGCAAGCTGTAGTGGCTGACCGTTTTACTTTTGCAAGTTTGCGTCTGGTGACCCAAGCCATTTGCAATCATATTCGTCACTTACAAAGCGTGATCGATAATTTCCCACCGCGACTGGTGGTGGGCTATGATAACCGCTTTATGGGGCAAGCCTTTAGTGAAGTGGCGACCCAGGTTATTCTGGAAAACGGACTGGATGTCTATATCGTCGATCGGCCAGCACCGACCCCGGTGGTCTCCTGGATGATTTCAGAATTGGCGACTACTGGCGCCCTGATGATCACTGGTGGAGATGAAGCTCTTCAATACAATGGCGTCAAATTTATTACGTCGCGTATGGCGATTGCTGATGAGGACACGACTTCAGAAATTGAAACCGAATTAGAGCGCCTGGCGGCAATGACGCACCCTCTCAAGGTTAAGGCCAAAGTAGGTGACAAAAAAATCTGCAACCCCAAACCGGCTTATTTCAGCCAAATTGCCCGCCGGGTTGATCTCGAGAAAATTGCTACGGTCAGTGAGTCCGTGATCGTGGATTGTATGCATGGTATTTCTTCGGGTTATTTAAGAGAGATATTGCGACCAGTGGGTGGGCAGATCACCGAAGTGCAAAACAATCCCCTACCTGATTTTGGGGGCGTGGTGCCTGCTTTGACAGCTGAAAACCTCAAAGATCTCAGTTCGCAAATGCAAAATGAAAGCTATCAGATGGGGATTCTGCTCGATGGAGATGGCTGCCACTTGCAAGTACTGGATGAACAAGGGGTGACTTTGTCTCACGAAGAGATTTGTGCGCTCTTATTTGATTATTTGCTGAGTTTTAAAGGCCATGATGGTGGACTTGTTAAACCTAGCCAACGCAATGATCTGCCTGAAAAAGTGGCCCAATTGCATGGTGTGGGCATTGATTTTAGTCAAACCAGCGATTTTCGTGTCATGAGTGTTCATTTGGTACACCAATTGGCGGCTCTGGCTTCTGATGGGCTCGGGGGCTATGCTTTTGAGGGCCATATTATGGAGCGGGATGGTTTATTGAGCGCTTTATTATTGATGGAAATGCTGGCTGAAAAGCAATTGCCGCTCTCTCAGATTCTGGATCAGCTTTATCAACGTGTGGAAGCGCTGTAAAAGAGATTTTGTCGGGCATTTTCGACAAGCTCTAAGATTAAGGGTTGTCGAATACGGCGCTCAGCTGAGATCGCGTAAAAACTACTTTTAATCACCGATTCTTTGCCAATCAATTCAACACCTAAGGTTTCGAGCACATCTTGCTCGACCACCGAGGGCATACAAAAGATACCCTTGCCGCGCTGGCCAAAAACCTTTAAGAGGGCGGTATCGTCAAACTCGGCCACGATCTCAGGGTATATCTGTTGATCCGAAAACCAGGCTTCTAGCACACTTCTGAGAGCGGTACTGTCTGATGGCATTAACATCGGTGCGCCACTCAAAGATTTCGGGAAGCCAGCCTGGTATTTGCTGGCTAGCTCTGGCACCGCAAAAAAACTGATGCCGGTCTCACCTAAGAGGTGATTATAAGCGCGAAAACGGGTGCCCGGTGGCACTGGAGAATCGGTTAAGAGCAAATCCAAATCATAGACGGCCAGGCGCTGCAATAAGCCTTCCAGGTCATCATCTTCGTAGCAGATCAGGCGCACATCTGCTTGTTTGTCTAATAAGGGCTCTAAAATTCGATAGGAGATCCATTTGGGCAATGAGTCGGTAATTCCGACATGCAAGCGTTTGCGGTGACTGCTTTGGGTTTGATCAGATAAATAATGCTGCAGATCCTGGCCAATACTAAAGATCTCATCGGCATAACGAAAAACCTCTTTGCCCATTTCTGTCAAAATCAAACTGCGGCCAGTGCGCTTAAAAAGCTTTTTGCCAATCGCTGTTTCCAGGGTTTTGAGCTGATTAGAAATCGTGGGTTGAGAAAGATGCAGTTTCTGACAGGCTTTAACGACGGAGCCTTCTTTGGCGGTCATCCAGAAATAGAGCAAATGATGGTAATTGAGCCAATTCATAAAATAGCTTCTTTCTATATATATTTTATTAATATTCGAATTTACTATAGTATAGCAAATTCTGTTTTTCAATGATATATATTTGTTTTATGAATGAAAAATGAATATAAATTGAATTTGTAAATATTAAAATTAAGATATATAATAAGCTTATCTAAAAATTTGGAGAATATATGCAAGTTAAAACAAGGGATTGTCCCTATTGCGAGACTGAGGTTATTTTATCTGATTTTCGGTGTTCAAAATGCGGTAAGTTGATGAAGCCTATGCTTAAAAATGCAAGTAGTGCCGTTCATAAGGGGGGCTCAAGTCAATCTAAACAAAATACAGATCTTCCGGAATCGTCTTTCGAACAATTACGCTATCTGTTTAAAGATGCCTGGCATTTTAACGGTCGTATGGGGAGATTAGAGATGATGACCAGTTCATTCGTCTTATGGATCGTTGCCGGGCTTAGCCTGGCTATCGCTATTGGTGTTGCTTTGCTTGGGATGATTATTCTGCCGACTGCTTTGGTGATGGGTTTGTTTTCAATTGCTTTGATCGGGGTTTCAATTGCTGCGACTTATGCTGGAGTTGCTATAACGGCTCGGCGCTTACACGACCTGGGTTATTCAGGATGGTTGATGCTGATTTCTTTGATTCCTCTGGTCAATTTTCTGTTGAGCCTTGCCCTTATCTTTATGAAAGGTAAGCCTAGTTCAAATTCATATGGGCAAAATCCTCTGACTAATCAGACGGTTAAACCAGTAAGTTTGGGGCTGGCCATCGGTCTATATTTCTTCACGGGACTACTGATTATGGGGCTGATAATGGGCTCCGGTTTCGGTGCCAGTATGCTGTTTGATCCAGCACTGCTTAATCGTTAATCTGGGCCGCTCTATTTTCTGAGGGACCAGATAGTTTTTACCACAAATTGCCTAGATTGAGCCCACCGCAGACGGGGAGATTGATCCCGGTCAGAAAGCCGGCTTGTTGCGAAGCCAGAAAGCTGACCACTGGGGCGATATCTTCGGGTTGGGCCAGGCGTTTGACGGCACTGGCCTGGCGAAATTTTTCTAGTAATTGTGGGGGGGCTGCTTTTTTGAAGCGTTCGGTTTCGATAAAACCCGGCGAAACCAAATTGACGGTGATTCCGTATTTGGAATAGTCTATGGCCAGATTTTTGACCAGCCCCTCATAAGCTGCTTTGATCGTGCAATAGGCCGGGTAAGCTGAAGTGCCTACCATGCCTGCCACAGAACCGATTAAGATCACCCGGCCCCAGCCACGCTCTTGCATACCGGGCAAGACGCTTTTGAGCAAACGATAGGTTCCGTTGAGATCCGTCTCGATCGCTTCGGTCCATTCGCTGTCGGGCATGCGCGTTAATTTGGCGGGAACGGTCTGGCGGGCGGCATTGCCGATCAGGATATCGATCGGGCCCGTGGCTTCGAGGCGGGTGATCAGATCGGTGGCAGCGTCTGTCGCCAGATCAAAGAGCTGGTAAGAAGCCTTGCCCCCGTCGGCCTGAATACTGGCGACAACGGCTTCGAGCTCAGACTGGGTGCGACTGAGTAAACAGACCTCGACGCCTTGTTGGGCCAGATCATGGGCGATGCAAGCCCCGAGTCCGCGCCCGGCACCCGTGATCAGGGCGCGTTTGCCCTGTAGACCTAAATCCATTTAATGATCCTCGGTTTTCTGTTTTAAAAAGGCTTCCAATTGGGCGATTGTGCCAAAATGGGCGGGAATGATCTCATGGCTGGCGATCTCGATCTGCAGGCTCTGACTTAAGCCCATCACCAATTGGATCAGACTCAGGGAATCAAGCCCGAGATCGTCTTTTAGATCATACGCTGGCTGATAATCTGAAATGCCCAGCGCGTTTAGTTGCTGCTGAAGGACGTCGTGACAATTGTCTGTGGCCATTGGGGGAGCTCCTTTCGTTTTAGTTTACCATTGGCAGTCAGAGGCAGCTGACTGACCTGGGCCCAGCGGCGGGGATGCTTATAGCTGGCCAGATGCTGTTGGCAATACTTGCGCAGGGTTTGTACCTCTAAGCTGTGGTTGGGGCTGGGCAAAATGAGCGCTACCGGCAAATGACCCAATAAAGGATCCGAGATGCCATAGACTGCTATCTGGGCGATTTCGGGCAATTGACTGAGTACCCGCTCGATCTCTAAAGGAGCGACTTTTTCACCGGCCACAATCAAGATCTCATCACAGCGCCCTTGAATCGAAAGATAGCCCTGATTAAGACTGGCATGGTCACGGGTTTTTAGCCAATCCTCAGCGTCGAGTGGCCCCTGATCTAAATAGCCTAGCATTTGACTTGGGCTTTTGATCCAGAGTTCGCCGCGTACAATTTGGAGCTGAATGCCGGGCAGAGGGGTGCCGACAGAGCCCTCAGCAAAGGCTGAGTCCCTATGCTGAATGCCCGTAACCCGCGGGCCGGCCTCAGTTAATCCATAGCCCACCCAGAGATCTGCCTGGGGGCAGGCATAGATGATTTTTTGGGCCAGATCAAGAGTTAGAGCAGCACCGGCGACGGTGATTTGCTTGAGATCAGGGAAGTGCTCTCCCTGGATCAGCATTTGAAACTGGGTTGGCACCCCAGCCAGGCTATCGATTTGCTGTGCTTGCAAGAGTTGGACCTGTTGGCCAGCTAAGCGGCTGGGATTGAGTAAAACAATCTCTGCTTGACTCAAGAGACCCAGCAAAAATTGCGTCACCAGGGCAAAGGAATGATGTAAAGGGAGCAGAATACCGATTTTCCGAGGGGGGTGATTCTGCATATGACTCTGCACCCCGCTGATATTTGCCAATAAAGCCTTGTGGCTATGCACGACCCCTTTGCTCTGACCCGAAGAGCCCGACGTAAATAAGACCAGAGCTGGACTTGCGGGCGTTTGAGCGGAGGTTGGAATGGCAGGCCAACGTGTGCTTTGCTTGTGCTCTGTTTGAGCGACTTCTTGCCAGGCCTGTCCGTCCCAGTAGGCAGCAAGCCCCAGTTGCTGGATAAAGGCTGCTGTATTTTGGTCAGGCCCTAAAATCAGGGGCAGGCAACCCTGATGCCAGCATCCTAATAACTGAATCGCGAAGTCTAGGCTGGCCTGGGCTTGTAAGGCGACGCGCTGGCCTGCTGACGCTGGGACCTGGGCCTCAAGTGCCGCTTGCCCAAGTGCTGCAAATGGCATGCTCTGCAAGCCGCTTGCGCTGTCTACGATCAGCTGTCCGCGACTTTGTTTATATAGGGACTGGGCAAGCTGTTGGAAGCTTTCTAGCATGGGATCTCCACAAAATTTGCAAAAAATACATTACAGCAAACATAGAGGCTTCAGGCTTTAAACTTGTTTGTGCCGCCCGTTTTTCCAATACTCTGCTTTTCTCTGTTGTGCTTTAAATAGGGTTTGCTAAACTAAGAGCATGTCAAATACAGATTCAAGCAATCAAGAGAACGCTCTCTCTAAGCTGCCAGAGATGATTCGTGAGGCCCAGGCCCTGGCTCAAAGTGGCGAGTACCCGGCAGCGGCTCAACATTATTTGTTAGTTACGAACCGTTTAGAGAGCGATCAAAGTCCTGTATCTCGTTATTTGGGAGCTTATCTGGAAGCTGGAAATCTTGCCTTAAAGCAAGGTTTGTCTGAGTCAGCACTGGCTTTGTATCGCCGTTATTTGCAACGGGTACCAGATTCGGGCAAAGCCGGTTATGTTTATAGCCAAATGGCAGCCGCTGCCTTGCAAATGACTGATCTGGGGCGTGCTTTGGATTATTATCAGCAGGCTTTGCAACAGGGCCTGAGTGGCAAGGCGGCAGGCAAAGCCCATTATCGGCGTGCGCGCCTATTACAGCAACAAAACCAGAACCGTGCTGCGATTCATGCTTATCAGTCGGCACTGCTTGACTTAGAGAGCCTGACTTTACGATCGCGTGCTTATTACGCGCTGGGCAAGCTCTGGCAGACTCAAAAAGACGGGGCTCAGGCTGCCAGTGCTTATGAGCAAGCGCTCGCGCTGACACGTCCTGAGCAAGCGGCCGATCGGGCTTTTCAACTGGGCGTGATCTATACCCAGCTGCAGCGTTTTGACGAAGCCGAGCAGATGCTGGATCAAGCGCTGGCTGCTTATGCGGCACAGGGACAAGTCTTTTGGCAGGCCATGACCTGGCTCAAAAAAAGCATGCTGGCCCTGATACAAAAGCAATTGGAATCAGTGATTGCTTCTGCTGAATCAGCGATTGCTGTCCTGGCTGATCAACAGGAACCGGCACTTTTGATCACGGCTTATGATTTGATTGGTGAGGTCTATAACTACCAACACAGATACTCAGAAGCTGATGCCTGGTTCGCTCGTTCTGTAGAGTTGAAAGCGTCCCTCTCTGGGAATATGTAAGCTTGTGCTTGATTTGCGAGTGGACTGAGGAGAAGTCGTTTTTAAGAGGGATATCTGGCTGGGTTTTCCTCTCCCCAGTTTTAAAGCCCGTCTTTTTTGCGCTTTGGCTTGATTTCCGGTATCCTGCCTGAAAGCATCCCCGGAGGCAATTATGGAACTCGATCAGGCTGCATCCCTCTTTCGCAGCGCCTGGAAACAAGACTATCTTTATCAGGCCCCCCCTCTCAAAAACATCACGCTGATCACTGATAGAGACTCGGCCAAGTCAGCTGAGATTTTAGCATCGGTGCAGCGTTATTTAGCTGTTTTAGGGCCAGCAGAATCTGAATGGACGGTCTTAACAAAAGCGGATTTTCAGAACGTCAAAGATTTAATTATTGCTTGTGAGCAGTCACCGCCGGATTTAATAGTGACCTATCGCCACCTCTGGACCGATGAAAAAGACCTGCATCACAGCCTGGGCGTCTATCTTGACATGCTGACCCAGGCAACCTCTATTCCGGTGCTGGTTTTGCCGCATTTGCAAGACAAAAACTACGCCAATGTGCTTGAGAATACGGACGAAGTGATGGTGATTACCGATCATTTATCTGAAGATCAGCGTCTGGTGGATTATGGGGTGCGCTTGACGAGTCGTGGTGGCAAGTTGTTTTTGGCCCATGTCGAGTCTAAGGTCGACTATAAACGCTATATCAATATCATTGGCAAAATTCCTGATCTCAATACGGAAATAGCTGAAGAAAAAATTGCCAACCAGCTTTTAAAAGAGCCCCGTGACTTTATTTTGGCCTGCACGCAGCAATTGGCCGAACAAGATCTCAATCTCGAGGTGATCCCACTGGTCACTTTTGGGCACACGGTCAGATCGTACCGTGAACTCTTAGAGAAACACCAGATTGCCCTGTTGGTGATGAACACCAAAGATGGGGAGCAATTGGCCATGCATGGCGACGCTTATTCAATAGCTGTCGAGTTTACGCATTTGCCTTTGCTGATGCTATAGGAGAAAATCATGGAACATACAACTCAGCTGATACCCGCCGGAGTGACCTGGCTCTTTGCCGGCATCCTTACTTTGATGGTTTTGTGCCTGGCTTTTGAAGAAAAACTACACGCCAAAAAATCTGTGATCACGGGTGTTACCGCTGTGGTAGCTTTGTTTTTGGGCAATGCCTTTCAGATTTTTGATTTGAGCCATGCAGCAGGACATATGCCCTTCTATATTCCCTTTATTGACTGGGAAGTGATCCTGATTATTTTGGGATCTTCATTATTTGTTGATATCGTTTCACGCTCAGGTATCTTTTCATGGTCCGCGATTAAGCTGACCCGTTTATCCAAGGGCGATCCGGTTTACCTGTTGGCCTATTATTCGATTTTGACCGTATTATTCTCAGCGTTCTTAAATAATGTCACTGCCATGATTATTGTCGGCTCATTGACGGCGGTCTCTCTGGCAAAGCTCAAACAGCAAGACAAACTGCTGGGATTTTTGTTGACTGAAGGCTTACTGACCAATATTGGTGGCTTATTGACTTTGATCTCATCGGTCCCCAATATTATTGTTGGGCAGCGTGCCGGTATTTCTTTTATGAGTTTTTTCTTTATGGCAGCCCCTTATGTGCTAGTAGCCACCCTGGCGACCTTTTTTATGGCCAAAACCGTTTTCAAGATCAAGCGTTTAAAAACTGACGAGGAAAAAGCCGCAGCCGCTCGGCTGGTGGCTTCTTTTGATGCCAGTGATGGTATTGATAGCAAGGGCTTTTTCTGGTTTTCGTGGTTTATGTTTGCTTTGCTGATCCTGCTTTTTGCACTGGATTCGGTCTTGCCTGTTTTCAAAGAACTGGGTCTCGGATTTTTGGCGATGTCGTTTGCCTTTTTGATGTTGCTCAAATACCGCAATGATGTCGATAAAAACTATAAATCGCTGGACTGGGATCTCTTGTTTTTCTTTGCGACCCTGTTTTGTGTCATTGGGGTGATGGAGCGTGCCGGTGTGTTGGGTATGATTGGTCAGGTGATCGCAGGCTTGATTCAATTGGGCCCTCAGGCGGGCCCGATGGCCTTGATGTGGGGCGCTGCAGTGATGAGTTCAGTCACTGACAATATCCCCCTGGCAGCGATGCTGGCGAATATTCTGGGAGGGATGGACAATCTGGATCCTTCGCTGTGGTGGTGTGTGATCTTTGGTGCCAATCTGGGCGGCAATATTAGCCCGATTGGCTCTGCCTCAACCGTCGTGGCGGTCACGATTATTCATAAAAACAAAATCAAGCTTAGTTTTATGCAATTTGTTAAGCAGGCTGTGCCTTTTGCTTTTGTGCAATTAGTGATTGCAAGTGGCTATATTTTGCTGAGATTTTAAGCCCTGTAAGTGTTAAAAATTCAAGCTTTTTTAGGTAGATATTTATTTTATGAATATCTACTATTCATAAAATAAGATGCTGATCACTTGATGTGAGGCTGGTCTCCCATGTTAATATGCTCTAAATATATGGATACACTCTGGCCTGTTGAATGGATAACAGTCAGGAATGAATAGGAATCTCAAATGGGTATATTAAGTCAATTAAAATCTGAGCTCAGCTTGAAGCATCTCAAGCAGGATTTGCCTGCTTCGCTGGCCGTTTTTTTAGTGGCCTTACCCCTTTGTCTGGGGATAGCACACGCTTCTGGAGCTCCTCCTGTTGCCGGCCTGATCACGGGCATTGTTGCCGGTATTGTGGTTGGCTTATTAAGTCAGTCTGCCTTAAGTGTCAGTGGTCCGGCTGCAGGTTTGACCGCAATCGTGGCGGCTGCAGCGATGGAACTCAAAAGTTTCGAGGCCTTACTGGTCGCTGTTTTTCTAGCCGGTTTGATGCAAATTGCTTTTGGCTATTTTAAGATGGGCGCTATTGCTGCTTATATTCCCAATGCCGTCATCAAAGGCATGCTGGCGGCGATCGGGATCATTCTGATTTTGAAGCAAGTCCCTCACTTGATGGGATATGATGCGGAAGATGAGGGTTTAACGGGCTTTCAGGCACACGGTGCAGAAGAAGCAGCGGGAGCGGCTTCCCATGGTATCGGCAATACATTTACCTTACTTTGGGATTCCGTACAAAATTTTACGCCCCATATTTTAGCGATTGGCCTGATTTCAATTGCCGTGATTTTAATCTGGGACCGCACGCTGGGCAAAAAAATAAAAGTAATGCCCAGTTCTTTGATAGCCGTTGTTGTTGGTACTTTACTGGCCGTTGCCTATGGTTTTTATTCAGAAACCTTGACTTTAGCAGGTAGCCACCTGGTGCAAGTGCCACAGTTTAGTAGCCTGAGCTCCTTCCTGGAGCAAAATACGACTCCTAACTGGGCGACTTTATTCAATCCACGGGTCTATATGATCGCTTTAACGATTGCCCTGGTGGCTTCGATCGAAACTTTGCTCTCGATTGAGGCGATCGATAAAATGGACCTAAATAAACGCCTGGCGACACCGGGCAATCGTGAATTAATGGCTCAAGGGGTCGGGAATACGATTTCAGGTTTGGTGGGCGGAATCCCGATGACCTCAGTCATCATCCGCTCATCGGTCAACATGGTGGCGGGTGCGATGACCAAGTTATCCGCTATTTTTCATGGGATGTGGCTGCTTATCGCAGTTGCCTTCGCAGCGCCGCTCCTTAATCTGATCCCCCTATCTGCTCTGGCTGCTGTTTTGATTGTGATTGGATATAAATTAGCCAGTCCCAAGTTGATCAAATCGATGTATAAAAATGGCTGGGATCAATTTATCCCATATATAGTGACCATTCTTGCGATTGTTCTGACCGATCTTTTGATCGGCGTTCTGGTGGGAATTGCTGTTGCTGCAGCCTTTATTATCTATAGTCACTATAAATCAGATGTGATTGAGATCCAGAAAATCGGTGATGTCAAAAAATTGATCTTTGCAGAAAATTTGACATTCTTAAACAAAGGCCGCATTCTGGATACCTTAGACTCGTTTGGTGAGGGAGATAAGGTGATTTTGGATACAACCCACACTAAATACATTGATCATGATGTGATGGATGTAATTGAAGAGTTTAAGAATTCGTGTGAATCACGTCAAATTATGTGGACCGTTGAGAATAAGCCCGAAGGCAAAGAGCCGATTAATCTCCAGCATGCCGAGCGCTTTGATACGATTGTTAATATAGATAAAATCAGCAAAAAGACAGTTCCTCTCTAAAGCGGGTCTGTTGCAAATATAAGCTCAAAATCAAGTCATGCTAGCAGCGCTGATTTTGAGCTTTGTTTTTTAAAGCAACGAACCAGAGCAAAACAATCCCCCTGCACAAAGCGCTTTCCCCTCGCCTTAGACCGACCCCTGGGTTAATATGAAGAACATCATGCAAGAAATCATGTCGCAATTGACCTCCCTGCCTTTAAATACCCTCTCTCTAATCTTTATGGGACTGGTATCCGTGTGGGGACTCTATAAAATCACCTTCAGCGTTTCAGATCGCTATGTTTTAACAGAGCTTTTAAAGCCCTTTATTGCTGGCGTGGTTGCTTTTATGATTATTATGATCTCCAATACGCTCTATATTTTTATGGAGCTGATTGTCAAAAGCAATATTGGTCCTGATATCGTGGGCAAGATGCTCTTGTACAGCCTGCCAGCGATCATTGTCGTCACCCTGCCAGTGGCTTATATGTTCGCGACTTTGCTGGCTCTGGGTCGCCTGGGCCGTGATAGCGAGATCATTGCTATGCGGGCCTGCGGGGTGAGTCTCAGTCGGATCATTATGCCAGTCATTGTCTTATCGCTCCTGATCTCTTCGCTTGGCTTTTGGATCCAGGAAGAATTGGTGCCCTGGGCCAATCGTCAGACTGTCGAGATTCTCAAGGATATGGTTCGTCGTGAACCTCTTAAAGCTCTCAAAGAGAAAGTCTTCGTGGAAGCTGATGGGCGGAATTTCTACGTCAATGAAATTGATCGCGAAAAATCAGAGCTGACCGAAGTCTATGTATTAGATAAAACGCGCTCTGCGATCCCGCAAGTGATCGCTGCGCAAAAAGCGGTGCAAGATAAATCACGCTGGATATTAAGCAATGGGATTTTACGCAAACTCGAAAACACTGGCTTCATAGAGCATGAAATCCGTTTTGAACGCATGGAAATCGAAATGGATATCAAGCAAGAAGCGATTTTCCCGGATCAGCCTTCGGTGCGTGAAATGTCGAGTGGTGCCGCCAATCGCTTAATCGAACAAAAAAAGCAACAGGGCCAGGATACCCGAGCGGATGAGCTGGATTTGCATACCAAGTTCTCTTTGCCTCTCGCGACTTTTTTCACGATTTTACTGGCAGCTCCCGTGGGGATTATTTTCTCTAAAATGGGCAATTACTTTGGGGTGGCCATCAGTATTGCCCTGGTCTTTGTCTGGTATATGACCTATTCGATTTTCACCAGCCTGGGGAAAGCGGGCACGGTTGACCCCTTGATGGCCGCCTGGGTGCAAAATATCGCCTTTGGCTCTGTGGGCAGCCTTTTATTAATGCAATTATCGGGAGTCAAGATCTACCGTCTGGTGACCTGGCCTTTCTGGGCCCTCTTGTGGCCCTTTATGTTGCCGGTGCGCTTTGTACGTTGGATCATTAAACGCCGACGTGCGAAAACACTGCTGTCAGAGCAAGGCGAAACAGAGACGAGATCAGAACTTGAAGGTGATCTTGGCATTGAGGCTGAGTCTGATGAAGGACCGTCTTCTGATAGCCCTGATCTAGAGGCTGACTTAACCTCAGAGGATCCGGCTTCAGATGCTTCTGAGACAGAGCAAGTCGAGCCAGGCACCCTGACATCCGATGCTGAGAATACCTCAGATGATGACGAGCAACCCCAGGCTTAGTCGATGCAGAGATTGTCCTGATTGGGATCGGCCCAGGCAGGTTGGCGCGAAAATTCTTTGATTTGCCCGTCGCGGCTGACTTGATAGACGACAGCGTCATAGGGGTGTGGACCACAGCCAAATTGTTGGTAATCATAGAGCAAAACCTGGAAGTCGTTAGCGCTGATTTGTACCCCGCTGCGTTGAATCCGTTTTTGATAAAAGCGGAAGTCAGGGCTGAGATCTTTAAACGCGGTCAAAAACTGCTTGCCAGTGGCGGCCAGTGCATAAGAGGCGGCTTCTTCGGTACTATCAATCGGAGCAAAGCGGGCCTTTAAGCTTGCTTTAGAATTAATTAACGCGTCACCCTGCTCTGTCTGAATCGGGTAAAGCGTACACGATCCCAGCAAGCCCCCATTAAAGACAACCCCTTGTTCAGAACCGCACTGGGCTTTTAAGCCGCTAGCAAAAGCAACCTGGGGGCTTAAGCTGCCCAAATAAGCTGGGGCTGGATTGACCGCAAATAAATCATACTTTTGTTTGAGAGCCGGGTGCTCACTTGCTGCTATTTGCAGGGTTACCTCAGGAGTGGTGACTTGCATGTCGGGCGGACAGGGAGTCATAATAATTCGCTCATCAGCCGCAAAAATCAGGGCTGAGCCATCGCAGTCGCTAATGATTTGGGACTGGCCCACCGGGTAAATTGGCTGGGGTGAACCGCTTGCTGTAGGCAAGGGCGTGGCCATTTGTGTGGGGGCTGGGGTCGGAAATAATGTTGGAGAGACGGAAGGGGAAGGTAGCAGGCTTGATCCCTGGGAACAAGCCGACAGAATAAAAGTCCCTAAAAAAACGGGCGCAAAAGCGGTGATTTTCATAATTGACCTCCTGAAGCTAAACCATGCTGAGCATAGTACAGGTCATATCATCAAATCGAGCGCTTTGCACCCATTTTTATAGAATATTGATTCTTTTAAACGGCAACGGCCATGGCAGGTTCTAAGGCGCATTCAATGACGCCACCGCCTAAAAGCATATCGTTTTCGTCATAAAAGACTGTGATTTGACCAGGTGAAATGGCGCCCTGAGGGATTTCAAACCAGATCTTGACCGTGTCTTCACCAACGGGCTCAATTCTGGATTTGACCAGATCTGAGCGATAACGAATACGAACATAGGCTTCGATAGGTTCGTTTAAGTAAGGAATCCCTGACCAATTTAAGCCATGAGCGACCAGACCTGTGGCGTAGGTTTGATCCTGGCTGCCAACAATCACGCGGTTGCTATCAGCATCGATACTCAGTACATAGAGCGGATTGGGAGACGACAGTCCCAGTCCTTTGCGCTGACCGACTGTGTAATGCACGATGCCTTCATGCTGCCCTAAGACATTTCCATCAATATCGACAATCTCGCCTTTTTTGATGCTCTCTTTGTAGTGATTGCGCCAAAAGTCATTGAGGCTATCCCCAACAAAGCACAGGTCCTGACTGTCGGGCTTGTTCATGACTTTGCCCAGGCCTAGTTCACCAGCTAGTTTGCGGGTGTCGGCTTTATTGGCATAGTCTCCCAGGGGGAATAGCAATTCAGAGAGTTGCATTTGGCTTAAGCGGTAAAACATATAGGTTTGATCTTTGTTGCGGTCGGTGCCGCGGAAAAGCTGATAACGATCAGCTGCTTCGTTGTGTTTCAGTCTGACATAATGGCCCGTAGCCATTTTATCGACGTCCATATCTTTTTGTACGGCGTCCCAAAGATGTTGGAACTTCATTTTGTAATTACAGGTCGGGCAAGGGTTCGGGGTGCGACCGTTCATATAAGAATCAACAAAGGGATTGACGACTTCGGTCGTGAACTCCTCGATTAAATTATAAATTTTGTGTTCGATACCGAGGGTCTTGGCTACCCATTCGGCATCTTCAATCGCGTCACCAGAGCAGCATTTGCTGCCTTCCCAAATGACCATGGTGACACCAACCACGTCGTGGCCTGCTTGTTTTAAGAGGGCGGCAGCAACTGAGCTGTCAACGCCTCCACTCATTCCAACTGCGATACGCATGATCTGTCTCCTTTTTCTCGGTAAAACGGGCAATTTGAGCGGGTTTTAAGCTCTCATTGTAGCATGCCAGACCGTGGTGAGCGCTAGCAGATAGGGCTTGTTTACTTGAGGCAGAGTGCTTAAAATGAAAGAAAACCAAAGGTGGACAGACGATGCAACATGGAAGTATTCCCGGTGGGCGAGCCTTTAAGCCCCAAACAGGTGTTAGAATCGCAGCCACTGCAACTGCTTTTCCGGAGCCGATTACTTTGCCTAATGGCAGTAGACCAGATTGGATCAGCAACGAAGATATTTTTGAAATGGTGCTTGGCGCCAATTATGCCGAGGTGATGGAGAGCCAGGGGATGCGTGTTGATTACCCTGAACAAGTGATCGGGCTCAAACACCGCCGCTGGACCCATTTGGTTGGAACACCAGCTAATCATCAGGAAGAAAACGCTGTCGGACTGGGCGTTAAAGCGGTTCGCAATATCTTTAAGCAGCTAGAGTTGGGGGCTGAAGATATTGACCTGGTTTTATTTGCTAGCACTACTCCTCACAAAATCACCAGCGCCAGTTCTTGTGCTTTGGCCGCTGAGTTGGGCATTCAGGCCCCTTGTATGGATCTAAAAACAGGCTGTAGCACAGGTCTTTATGCTTTGCTGACGGCTGCTATGTATGTTCAGACTGGCTTTGACCGGGTGCTGCTGGTCGCTGCTGAAACACCGTCTAAATATGCCAACCCCCAGATTCAAGAGACCGTAATTGGGATCGGAGATGGCGCCGTGGCTTTATTGCTGACCCCTGGGCCGGACAGTGAAGGGATTCTAGGTGCATTTTTGGGTGCTGATGGCGAACTGGGCAAATTGGTGAATACCCCTGGCTTATTGCCACCGACACATGAAGCTATTGATGCAGGGCTCTATACCTATCATGGCCAGGTCGATGCCTTGAAAGAAGCTGTGCCAGCCCGTTATTTAGATGCTATGCAAGGCGCTTTAGTTAAAGCGGAACTGAAGCCGGAAGCGATTGATTGGTATATTCCGCATCAAGTGAATCGGGCTTTGACTTCAGCGGTGGCCCATCAATTGGGGATTCCAACTGAAAAACAGGTACATGTTTTACACCAATATGGCAGCATGGCAGGTGCAGCTGTCTTAACTGCTTTGCATGAGGCTTTACAAGATCGTCGGGTTCAGCCTGGCCACACGATAGCTTTAAACACGGTCGGCGGTGGTCTGACCTGGGGTGCGATTATTTGGCAATTTTAAGGATTGACTGAGCAAAATAAAAGGCGGGAGATCTTTCGATCTTCCGCCAGAGTCACCCGTTGATAAAATGTTGCTATGGATAGCACGCTGTGTCGAGACCGACACCTTGGCAAACAAGAGGTAATTGGTTTGCTTGATTTATTTATAAGCGATTTTATATAAAAAACGCATATAAACAGAACGGTCTATATAAAAAACGCATTAAAATTAAGAGCTTCTTATCAATCAAGCTCCTCAAGTGGCTTTATTTATTTTGTGCTGCTAAACCCTGTGATTAGCGCTTAAAGGGCAAAAAAGCAGATTCCTCTTTAGCCTGCTTTTTTGAAGTCAAACTTAAGTATTTTTAAGATATGTTTTGAAAGCATAAAGCCTGTGATACATTAAGATTGAGGCAATTTTTATCGGAGTGTTCCATGGCAACCCCAACCCATTATTTAGAGCAAGAGCTTTATGATTTAATTAAAAAAGAGTCTGCTTTTTTTCGATTTTTGCAAGAAAGCAGTCTGGATGGCCTCTGGTATTGGGATTTGGAGCAACCGGATCAGGAATGGATGAGCCCCGAATTTTGGCAAACCCTGGGGTATGACCATACAACCAAAAAGCATGACCCGGCGGAATGGCAGTCGATTATCTTTCCAGAAGATGCTGAGTCGGCTCTGAAAATGTTTCAGGCCCATTGTCAGGACCCTGATGTGCCTTATGATCAAATTGTACGCTACCGTCATCAGGATGGTTCAACCGTCTGGATCCGATGTCGAGGTTTGGCGCTCAGAAATGAGGCGGGTCAACCCATTCGAATGCTGGGTGCACATACAGATCTAACCCCACTTAAAGATGCGGAACACCGCTTGCAGCATGTTAATCAACGTTGGAACCTGGCTCTAGAGAACTCAGAGACCGGGGTCTGGGACTGGAATCTAAAAACCGGACATGTCTATTATTCGGACCATTGGAAAACCATGCTGGGCTTGTCTCCGGAGGTGGAGCCGACTTTAGATACCTGGCGCAATTCTATTCACCCTGATGATTTGGGGGCATATGATCAGGCCATGGAGTGCTATTTAAGGGGCGTAAGTGATAGCTATGACTTAGAGTATCGGCTTCTCAAGCAAGATGGCAGTGCCCTGTGGGTTTTGGGCAAAGGTAAGGTTGTCGAGTGGGACGATGGTAAGCCGTGTCGTTTGGTTGGCACCCATACAGATATCTCAATTCGTAAACAAGCTGAGTTGGCTCAGGCTGAGACCTTACTCAGGCTCAAGCGCACGCAGGCCATGCTCGAGCAAAGTTCGCGTATGGCCCGAATTGGCGGTTGGGAAGTTGATTTAATTGGTCAAAAAGTGATCTGGTCTGAAATCACCCGTTTAATTCATGAAGTCCCCGACGATTTTGAGCCCGATCTGGAGGGGGGGATTGACTTTTATAAAGCAGGCGAAAGTCGCGAGGTGATTAGTGCTGCGGTTGCAAATGCTATCGAAACCGGTGAATCGTTTGAAGTTGAGCTGCAACTCGTCACAGCCAAAGGCAATGAAGTTTGGGTGCGCTCTCTGGGGGAAGCAGAGATGATTGATGGCAAATGTGTCCGCTTGTTTGGTACTTTTCAGGATATCGTTCAGCAAAAAAAACTCGAAGACCAGACGCTGGCCGCCAAAGAGCGGGCGGAAGAAGCGAATCGTTCTAAGAGCGAGTTCCTGGCCAATATGAGTCATGAGATTCGCACACCTCTCAATGGGGTGATTGGTTTTACCGACTTATTGCTACGTACCGATTTGTCTGATTTGCAGGCGCAATATATGAAAGCAGCCTCGCGCTCAGCCCACTCTTTGTTGGACCTACTCAATGATATCCTCGATTTCTCTAAAATAGAAGCCGGAAAATTAGAGCTCAGCTACGAAAAAGTAGACTTACATGACTTAATGAGCCAGGTCAGTGATATGGTCAAGTTTCAGGCCCACGAAAAAGGTCTGGAGGTTTTATTAAATATTTCTCCCAGGGCGCCGAGGATGGTCTGGGCAGATCCGACTCGCTTGCGTCAGGTTTTGGTTAATTTAATGGGGAACGCGGTTAAGTTTACGGAGCAGGGTGAGATCGAGTTTCGTTTAATTGCGCGCAAACATTCGCATGTACCTGAGAAAACATCGTTTTTCTTCTCTATTCGAGATACAGGCATCGGGGTCCCGGAAGCACAACAGCAAAAAATATTTGATGTTTTTTCACAGGCAGATGGCTCAACGACCCGGAAATATGGCGGCACGGGTTTGGGTTTGGCGATTTCCAATCAATTGCTTAAGCTGATGGATTCTCAGATCAGTTTAAAGAGCCAGGTAGGGCAGGGCAGCTGTTTTTCTTTTGAATTGGCTTTAAATGTAGAGTCTGAAATGCCGGAATATTGGGTGAACGAGTCGTTGACTATTCAAAATGTATTGGTCATTGATGATAATTCAAACAATCGTTTGATCATTCAAGATATGTTGCAAACAGGTGCTATTCAGAGCGAAGTTGCTGCCAATGGGATTGATGGCCTTACTAAAATGACTAAGGGGCGCTTTGATTTAGCGATTATCGACTACCACATGCCCTATATGGATGGTTTAAAGGTGATTCGCCAAATTCGGAATGAGCTGGGCTTGGATTCACGCGAATTACCTATTATTCTGCTGCATAGCTCGAGTGAAGACGAGATGATTAATCGTCACAAAAAAGAATTAGACATTAACCTACAAATGGTCAAACCTGTGACTCTGGATCAACTTTTCGAGGCATTTTCACACCTAACGCCTCCTTCAGAGCAGGGGTACGGTAAGGTGTCAATATCCCCCATTGAAGCAGAAGAGCAGGAACCGGAGTTTTTCAAAAATATAAGTATTTTGATTGTCGAAGACAATGAAATCAATCGCATGTTAATCGGTGCGATGTTAGATGAGTTGAGTTCTGAGTTGGACTATATCGCCTGTGAAAACGGTGCAAAAGCCGTCGAACTTTGTCAGCAACAAAGCTTTGACCTGATTTTTATGGATATTCAGATGCCGATTTTAAATGGTTATGATGCGACCCGTAGATTGCGAGAATTGGCTGTGGATACACCAATCATTGCTTTGACTGCCGGTACGACGATTGGTGAGCGGGAGCGCTGTCTGGAAGCCGGTATGAATGACTATATGACCAAACCTCTGATTGCGAGTGCCGTCAAAAGCTGTTTGAAACAGTGGGTTTATCAGAAAGAGCCGACGTTTGATCAGGGATATAGTCAACCGACAAATGAGCTGCATTTTAATCTGAGTGCTTTTCGTCAAATTTTACCGACGGCTCCCGTGGGGCCCTTGCTTCAGCAAGCATTGACTTCGAGCAAACAAAGATTAGCCAAAATACAGGCTGCTAACCAGCAACAAGATCAAAAGTCCTTTGAACAAGGTGTGCATGCGCTGGTTGGCATTGCATCGAATCTCTGCTTTGAAAACCTCAAGCGCTTAAGCCGTACTTTAGGAGGGAGTAGCGAGCTCAGCGAAAGAGCTGTTTTGTTGGGACTGATTGAATCTGAACTTGTTTATTTGCAAGAAAACATCGACTTATTAACACAAGCCGAAAATGCCTAGTTTTTAGGCTTCTTGTTCTTGTTTAAGAACAAGTTAAGCGAAATATCTTCTATAAGAGGGTAAGCATGCTATGAAAGTGTATCGTATCCATATATGAAAAAAGCGCTGGTTTGTATTTCTGGGATCATTTTAGCCTTGAGTTTAATTGGCTCTTGTCAGTCCAGTCCTGCGCCTGTTTTTAGGCAACAAGCCCAAAACACTTTCAACGGTTTGCGCGTCGGCCCGCCGCAAACCCATGGCGATATCGCCGTTAAATTCAATAATGCCTACCAAGAGCTTTATACCCAAAATGAAGCAGCCGGTAAGCGCGATCCCCAAAATCCAGACAAGCTTTTTGTAGGCTTGATCAAACAAGCGCACACGAGTCTGGATGTCGCGATCTTTGATATTGATGAGCCCAGTGCTGTTGAGGCTTTAATTGCAGCCCGCCAGCGTGGCGTCAAGGTGCGGCTATTAACGGATTCTGATAGTATCACTTCCAGAGGGGTTGTCAAACCGCACATCGAAGCCATGATCAAAGCAGGAATCCCGGTTAAGGGCGATCAACGCACAGCGCTGATGCATCATAAATTTTTGATTATCGATTCAGAACATGTTTTAACCGGTTCGCTCAATTTAACCCCTTACTCCCTTTATCGTGATAATAATAACTCCCTCAAAATTTCATCTCCTCAATTGGCTCAAAATTATCAGGTCGAATTTGAACGCTTATTTGAGCAGGGAATATTGGGTCCTAACCCGCACACGATCCCTTTCCCTGTGGTGGATGTAGATGGCGCAACGATCTCTACCTATTTCTCGCCCAAGGGTGGAACCAAAGAAGCGATTTTGAATGCGCTTTCGAAAGCCAATCAGTCGATTCGCTTTATGGCTTTTTCAGTCACTGATAAAGATATTCAGCAATTGCTGGTACGCAAAGCCAAATCAGGCGTACAAGTGGAAGGGATCTTTGATGGCTGTATGATCAGCCAGTATTCGGTTTATCATGATCTGCTGACCAAAAATATCCCAGTTCTAATCGATGGTAACCAGGCTTTGATGCATAGCAAGGTTTTTATTATTGACCGTCAATTGGTGATCACGGGTTCCTATAATTTCTCTAAGGCTGCCGAAAACCGCAATAATGAGAATACCTTGTTGATTAATTCACGTAAAGTGGCTGGCTTTTATGAGCAAGAATACGCCCGTCTCAAAAAAGCCTCACAAAACAACAACCCCCCCCCTTATGATAATCGCTTGTGTAGCAGCACTGTAGATGACGATGATATCAATCCAGGCTAGTTAAAAATGTTAATATATAGGCATGAGCATTCAAGGCAATCTGAACTCGGTGGTTTTGGTTGGTCGTGCAGGTTATCACCCCGAGATTAAATATTTTGAAAGCGGCCGTACACTGGCCTCTTTTAGTCTGGCTGTCGATCGTCCCAAATCGGCTCCTGATGCTGAAGCCCAGACCGATTGGTTCAAAATTGAGCTCTGGGGCCGTCAGGCGGAAATTGCCTTTGAATATGTAAAAAAAGGCTCGTTGGTAGGGATTCGTGGCAAACTGATTTTTCGAGCCCATGAAGAAGGCTATATCGAACATCTGATCTTATCTCATGGCTTGCGCCTAATCGGTAGCCGTCATGATATCGTGGCTCCCAAAGCAGACGCGGACCCTCCTTTTTAAGCTGCTTTCAACTATTTTTCGAAACCCGTATGAATAATGATCTTAGTAAGAGAATACTATGGTTTGACTGAGTTGTTGAGCTTAAAATAGAGACTCCAGGCTATTTACTGGGGTTTTTGATAGCCAAACAAGCCTTTTTCTTGCACGAGTTTGGCGACCGGAGCAGGGACTTTCTCTTGCCAGTTCCCTTGGTTGCTTTCAATTTGCTTGAGTAGATCGCGAGAATAGACTTCTAGACAATCGGGATTATAATTGTCGAGGGCGATAATATCGCCTTTCTCGACCAGATAGTCAAACAATTTTTTGATGCTGTCGGGCAATTGCAGATTATAAAGCGTCGTGACCATACCGGTCAGCGGATCTTGAGTCGGATAAACATAGAGCTTGAGATCTTTCTTGAAAAGGCGTCCCAGAGACTCGAGGATACCACCCTCTAAATGCGTATAATACTGCTCATCAAAAAGCGACTGTAAATTGCGAATGCCCATTGCCAGGGCGATTTTTTGATTGCTATACTGGGTCAAAAAAGCAGCCAGACGATAATATTCAAAATAATCAGAGATTAGCACATCAAAGCCGCAGGCCATCAGAGCATCTGCCCGATCCAAAAAAGAGCGCGGCTCGAGTCCACCAGATGCTTCGAGCTGATGCATCGTCAATTCCATCACTTTGATCGCCGGACGGGCATTGGTGTCGATTTCTGTTTGAAATTTTTGCCAGGCGGCTTCCATCAGGTCCAAATGCACTTTGCGCACAGGGTAAAAGGTGCCGCGTTCGACCAAAATCGAGCGCTTATAAAAGGCTTCTGAAGCCTGCAAGACTTGACCGTCAGCTGAAAACATAGCCGCATTGGTTAAGCCCTGTTGCACCAATTGTAAGCTCATCAGACGATTGTCGAGCTCATGAAATTCATGGCCAGAAAACTCAATCATATCAATTTCAATCTGGCCAGTTGCCAGATTGTCTTTAAGCGAAGCAATCAAATCAGCAGGGCGGTGATGTAGAAAAAAGGCCCCAAAGAGTAAATTGACACCAACAATACCGAGAGCTTCTTGTTGCTGTTGATGCTCAATATCCAGCATACGGACATGTAAAATAATTTGGCTGTCTGGGTCACCAGGGTGAACCTGATAGCGTACCCCCATCCAACCATGGCATTCATGTTTGCTTTTATAGCCCTGGGCAGCCACCGTATCAGCAAAAGTGAAGAAGGCAGTTTGCTCTCCGCGTTCCTGGCTTAAACGGCTCAGATTGAGTTTGTGTTCATAGTCGAGCATATCTTCTAAGCGTTCACGGCAGACATAACGTTTGCATTTACCGTAGATCGCATCTGAAACCTGCATATCGTAAGCTGACATGCTCTTGGCGATCGTGCCTGCCGCAGCGCCAACATTAAAGAACCAGCGCACGACTTCCTGCCCAGCGCCAATTTCGGCAAAAGTGCCATAGCGAATAGCTTCTAAATTGATGCGCAGGGCTTTGCTGCGGGTTCCCAGTTTTTCACGATCAGTGCTCATACTTTTAATTGTAACAAGCGTTAGCCAAAACCGGGGGAACCGAGCGATTAGTTTTAGTTATAGAGTGGATCGCTCAAGTTGAGTTCGACTTCATTTTGAGCCGGTGGGGGTGGGACCGCTTTCTGAGGTTGTCGGGCAGACTGCGGCAATTGCGGTTCAAGAGTTAAATTTTTACTGGTGCTCTCAGATAGCGTTCTTGTAGGTGCTGAAGAAACCGTCGCTTGTGAAGATGCGCTTAGGTTTTGGCGCCGCGTGGGAACCTGCTGAGGAACGTTTACCGCAGGTTGCCGAGTCGGGATACGTCTTTGACGCACTGCGGGTGACGTGGGTAAAGGCTGCTTCTGGGCCCGTGTCCAGTCTTCGTCAGTCAGGGTTTTGGCGTAATGCTTGACCAAATCTGGACCAATCAAAACCGTGAAGTCTGTGATCAGTTCGCCGACGCTGGCGTTTACTGATTCGGCTTTAAAGCCGAGGGTGTCTTTGAGCTGAGGCAAGATATCGGAGCGGCCATTTTGAGCGATGACTTTAGTCGTTGTGGTGTCATGCGGGGCTTTACGAACAGCCCAGACATTCCATCCTGCTTCTTTGAGGCGACGCACGACTTCACGGCCGGTACGCAGATCGCCCGTAGCATTCCAGACTGAAATACGATACTGGCTCAGTGGATTTTCAGGATCGAGTTCCGGGGCGTCTGGCAAATCGAGAGCCAGACTGGATTCTGGGAAAAGATCGCTAATTACCTTGCGAGATTGATCGGCATTCGGCTGCCAATAAGAAATCCCGCTATAAGTGGCAAAGGTGCCAGGCAACATTACCATACGAATTTTTTCTTTATCTATGCCGGCACCAAATCGCGCGATTTGACCAATAGTGCTTTGAGGAATATCTGTTTCAATATTTTCATTTAGGTGTGCAATTAAAGAAGGAAGCTTGAGCCAGGATGTCGGTTGTAAAAGTTTATCTACGACAGCACGAATGAATTTTTGTTGCCGTTGCACCCGACCAATATCGCCCAGTTCGTCTTTACGAAAGCGAATATACTGATGGGCTTGCTCGCCATTCATAGCTTCTTTCCAGCCCTTGTGAATATTGATGCCCAGATGCGCGGTTTCGTCGACATAATACATGTCTTTTTCGACATAGATTCGTAAGCCACCTAAAACATCGACGGAATTGACCAGGCCGTCGACTTTGAGGGCCATATAATAATCAATCGGCACCCCCGTTAAGTCAGTCACGGTGCTTTTGACCAGTTCGACCCCGCCATAGGTCATGGCGGCATTAATTTTATCGTAGTGGTAGCCGCTTAAGAGCGCATAAGTATCCCGCGGAATCGATAAAAGGCTAACCGTCTGATTCATTGGATCTAAGCTGGCCAGCATGATCGTATCGGTGCGGCTGCGTGTGCCCGCTTCTTCGTCGTTGACCCGCTTGCCATTGGCGTAATTATAGTCAGAACCCAGAATCAGAATGTTAATTTTGCGATCTAAAGGAGTTAAGCCTTTAATGAGTTCCCAGGGATCGATAGCCGTCTTGATCGGCACTAGCTCCATTTGACGTGTTTCGGGATTATAGACTTCTTTGGTTGCTGGGGTAAAGGTGCGAGCCATGACGCCAACCAGGCTGCCTATAGAAAGTGCCACGCAGACCAGTATCGTGGCCATGAGAATTCGAAACCACCGACGGTCTTGAGAAGAAGGGCGTTTTGCTTGCATACTTATGAGTAAGGGCGTTTCGCCTGCTGACTCCTGTTTCTGTTGCCTGCTATTTCGCAGTGACTACTTTTTATTAAGATAGCATAAACCACTGTTTTCTATTAGAGGATAGCTCACAAGCTGCTCTTAAAAACATTAAAATAAAGATCAATTTTGACCGCAATCCTGGCCTGCGTCTAGAATAGGATCAAGTGAAGAAAGGATCTTCTCAATGCGCAAGCTTTATTTGGCTTTTATCTGGCATATGCACCAACCGATGTACCGTGCCCCTCGATCCCATGACTATATGATGCCCTGGGTGCGCCTGCATGCTGTCAAAGACTATTTGGATATGGTTGAGATCTTGAGCCATTATCCCCGTCTCAAACAAACGTTTAATCTGGTTCCCTCTCTTTTGGAGCAAATCCAGGACTATGCCGATGGCAAGGCACGGGATCGTTATCTAGATCTCAGTGAAATGCCTGTCAGTCAATTGAGCCTGAGTGATAAAGAAGAGATTCTGAATACTTTTTTTGATCTCAATTGGGAGCAAATGATCCGACCCTTTCCACGTTATCAGGAGCTGGCTGATCAGCGCTCTACGGCTTTTCAGCGTTTTCATAATTACCGAGATGCTGCTCAGGCTTTTTCAGATCAAGACTTTTTGGATCTCACGAGCTGGTTTAATCTGGCCTGGATTGATCCGCAATTGCGCGAGTATTATCCGGAACTAAAAGCTCTAATGGAGCAAGGGCGAGACTTTTCTGCGGCCCAAAGACAGTCGGTACTGGATTACCACCAGGTGATCATTAAGCGTATTTTACCGACATACCATCAGATGGTTAGCTGTGGCCAGATCGAATTGACGACGACACCTTATTACCATCCGATTTTGCCTTTGTTAGTCGACACCGAAAACGGTCGCCACAGCCGTCCTGAAAGTTCGCTGCCAGATCAAAGCCTGCAAGCCTCTCAAGATGCTGCCCATCACTTAAGCAAAGGCCTGGATTATTTTGAAAAGCAATTTGGCTACCGACCGCGGGGACTATGGCCTTCAGAACAATCCTTGAGCTCAGATGCTTTGCCATTGATTGCAGAGGAAGGCATTCAATGGCTGGCCAGCTCTGAGGGCATTCTTTGGCACAGCTTGCAAACCTGGTCACATCGCAATAGCCAGCATATCCATGAGCATGCGGAGTGTCTTTACCGTCCGTATCGCCTGGCAAATGGTCTACAGATGGTTTTTCGGGATATTTATTTGTCTGATTTGATCGGTTTTCAATGCTGGAAAGGCGACAATGAGCACAATGCCCATTTGTTTTATCAGCAAATTAAACAGACCCAGGCCCATTTAGAGACCAAGCCAGATTTCCCTTATCTGATGACTATTGCTCTCGATGGTGAAAATTGCTGGGAGTATTATCACAACGACGGTCACCACTTTTTAAATGTGCTCTATAAGCTCTTGTCAGAAGATCCTGAAATTGAGTCGGTCACGGTCTCTGATTACTTAGAGCGCTTCCCTGCTCAGACGGCTTTGGGTTCTTTACACCCGGGCTCGTGGATTCGCTCAGATTTTAGTACCTGGATCGGTGACCCAACCAAAAACTTGGCCTGGGATTTGCTGATTTCAACTCGCCAGGCCTTACTTGAGCATCAAGATCAGCTCTCTGAAGCAGACAAAGCCGAGGCCTGGGAAATGATTTATATTGCCGAAGGCAGCGATTGGTTCTGGTGGTTTGGTGAAGGCAACTCCAGTGCACACGATCATTTGTTTGATCAGGCCTTTAGAACCTATTTACAAACGGTCTATGAGATTCTTGAACAGCCTGTGCCTGAGGGTTTATGCGAGCCTTTAGAAAACCAGATCCATACCCGCCCTCCACGCTTGAACCCCTCAGAATCATTGGGCACGATGCAGGCCAGTCAAGAAGGCTATTAGTTCGTTTTAGAAAGAACAAAAAAACAAGAGCCGCATCTTCATGAAGATGCGGCTCTTGTTTGAATAAATCGTTTAGTTTGCTACAGCTGCTGCGTTGACTTTGATCATCAAACGACTTTTATAGCGCGCAACAGTGTTTTTATGAAGAACACCTTTAGATTGAGCTTTGTCGAGTTGGCTGATGGCCTGAAGAGCCATTGCTTCTACTTGCTCGCTACCTTCTTCGAGGTTGCGTAAGACTTTTTTCATTGCTGTACGCACGCGAGACTTGACTAGCATATTACGTTGACGATTTCTTTCAGCGACTTTAATGCGCTTTTTGGCAGATTTATAGTTAGCCATGGATAATAACCTCTTAAATTAATCCATTAAAAACAGTTAAAAAAATATTTCAGTTGAGTTTAAGGCGGATCGAATGTGTAGGTATTTTACCATACTTACCCCGTTTGCGATCAAGGAGGTTAAAACAAGAGTTTTTGGTTTTTGCGAACTTCTATTTTTGTCAACTGCTATTGTGCTTGCTAAACTAAGTAATCATGAAGCAAATACCCACTTATCTTTTATTGGGCCGAAGCTCTTTTTTAAGTGCTGTGGCTCAGCAAGTCGATGATCTTGGCGGCACTTACTGGCAAATACAAGCAGCGGATCTACCGCTTTTTAGCTATCAATGCTTTCCAGAACAATCGCTCCTGCTTTATGGCCAGCAGGACGCTGCCGAAGGACAGGCTTTTTTGTTTTATGTGTTGAGTCAGCTGTTTCCATTTACTCAGCAGCATATTTTTGCCGAGACTGAACCATTTTTGGCGGCTTATTTGTCGCGCTATCTTCAAGCTCCTCTGTATCTTCAAGCTGGTTTACTCTCACATTTGCAGTCATTGGAAAGAGATTGGATACTGGCAACACCGACTTTAAGAGCTTTAATGCTGGCAGGCTCTCAAGACCAGTCGATGGATCTTGGTTTACATCTGAACCCGCCAATATCCTCATTTAAAAATGTTTGTTGCGCCGAAATTAGCTCTAATTTAAGCCATTGGTTAACCAATGAATGGGATGAAATGATTTAAAATTTTGGAGATCATGCTTGTATCATGTTGCCAGCTTTTGGCCCTTAAGTTATACTAACTAGTGTTTCCAAGGGAGTGCAATTGTTTGCAAGGCCCAGTGAGACCAGTCAAGAGCCGTTAGCTCAGTTGGTAGAGCATCTGACTTTTAATCAGATGGTCCCGAGTTCGAGTCTCGGACGGCTCACCATCTGCCCCGTTCGTCTAGTGGCCCAGGACACCGCCCTTTCACGGCGGCGACAGGGGTTCGACTCCCCTACGGGGTATTGTGTGAAAGGCCTGTTTTTTCTGAAAAGAAGAGACAGGCCTTTTTTATGTTTTTGGTTTTGCTTTTTCTATCGATAACTTTGTTATGATGTATCTACAAAGTGCCAGAACAGGTGCCACAAAGGAGCCAGTGGGTGAAAGAAGATATCAAAAATCCCGGTTTAATTGAATCAGGTGAGCGTAAAATCAGCTGGGCTGAACAACAAATGCCTGTGCTTCGCCAAATTCGTGAGCAGTTTTCTGAAGATCAGCCCTTACAGGGATTGCGAATTGCGGCTAGTCTGCATGTCACCTCTGAAACCGCTCATCTGGTTAAGGTGCTTCGAGATCTGGGCGCTGAAGTGGCTTTGTGTGCCGCTAACCCTCTGAGCACTCAGGACGAAGTGGTTGCTGCTCTGGCCCAGGAAAAAGGGGTTTCTGTTTTTGCTAAGCGTGGTGCCAATCATGCGCTCTATTATGAGTCGATTGATCGCGTCTTAGACACCCACCCCAATCTGGTGCTGGACAACGGTGCTGATTTGGTTTCAGAGCTTCATAAGCAGCGTCCCAATCATCTGAATGAAATTTTGGGCGCTACCGAAGAAACGACTACCGGCGTGGCCCGTTTACAAAGTATGGCCAGAAATAAAGTTTTAAAGTTCCCGGTGATTGCCGTCAATAATGCCAAAAGCAAGTATTTATTTGATAATAAGCATGGAACTGGCCAGTCGACTTTGGATGGCATTATTCGAGCTACCAATATGTTGCTGGCAGGTAAAAATCTGGTGATTTGTGGTTACGGTTGGTGCGGCAAAGGGATTGCTTTGCGAGCCAAGGGTATGGGAGCTATTGTGACCATCGTTGAGATTAATCCAATGCATGCCTTAGAAGCTGCGATGGATGGCTTTTTTGTAACCACAATGGATCAAGCAGCCCAAATTGGAAATATCTTTGTAACAGCCACTGGAGACTTGAATGTGATTCGTCGGCGCCACTTTGAGCAAATGAAGTCAGGGGCTTTGCTTTGCAATGCCGGGCACTTTAATTCTGAGATCGAGATTCAGGCTTTAGAAGAAATGGCGCAAGCCAAAGAAGAGGTTCGCCCCTATTTATCGGCTTACCACCTGGCGGATGATAAAACATTAATGTTGCTGGCTGAAGGGCGTCTGGTTAATCTGAGCTGTGCTGAGGGGCATCCCGCGGCTGTGATGGATATGAGCTTCGCTAACCAGGTCTTTTCGATCTTACATTTGGCACAGAAGCACCGTGATTTGCAGCCCCGTGTCTATTCGGTCCCCAAAGAGCTGGACGAGCGGGTGGCTCTTCTTAAGTTGCAGGCCATGGGTATCCAGATTGATCAGCGCACTCAGGAGCAAATCGATTATCAGGTTGCCTGGGAAATAGGCACTTAAGTCTTTATGCCTGAAACTTATATCGTTATTTTTTTATTGGCTGAAGAAGCTTATAGTATCCCTGTCGCTTGTGTTCAGGAAATTCAGGGTTATCATGTGATTTCACCGCCCCGACAAATCCCGGATACGCCCCCTCATTTTGAAGGTTTGATCGATCTACGGGGGCAAGTGATTCCTGTTTTGGATCTGCGGCGGCAATTGGGGTTGTCTGCCTCAGTTCCTTCTCGTAAAACCTGTTATATCATTGTCGACACCCAGCAAGAAAAGGTGGGTTTGCTGGTGGATTCAGTGGTTGAAGTGCAAAGAGTGCAAGCTGACGCTTTTCAGCCTCCCCCTGAGCGCATGAAGGCCGGTGTGCACCGAGATTATATTTTAGGTGTGGGTCAACTGAGTCCTAAAAACCATGATGAAATCGAGAAAAAAGAAGACAGCAAGCGCCTGGTGATTCAATTGAATATTGAGCGCTTGCTAGACTTTTAAGCTTTTTACTGGTAATGGCTGAGCACGTGCTGGCGTAAAAGTGGGAGCGGGATGGTTCCAAAGCTCAGCAATGTGTCGTGGAAGGCGCCCAGATCAAAGTTATCACCTTGTAAGTCTGCGACTTCTTGACGCAGGCGAATGATCTCTCGTTTGCCCACTAAGTAGCCACAGCCCACCGTTGGCTCCAAGATATAGCGTTTGACTTCTCCTGCTGCTGAAACAGGGTCCATACCAACCTTGTCAACGAGCATCTGTACCGCTTGACTGTAGTTAATGTTGCCCATGTGTAGTTTGACATCCAGGATCAAACGACAATCACGCCAGAGCTGATCTTTGAGTTGAAATAAACGGGTTTTTAAGTCCGTATAAAGCTCTTCTGTGTAGAGCATTTCTTCGCAATACAGTGGCCAGCCAGCAGCAAAAAATAAATCAGGGAAGGCTTTTCTGACAGCTGATGGATGCTGATTATTGCGAACAAACAAAAGATGTTGGCCTGGATAAGCATGGTGCACATTGGTTAAGATGACGTCATAAATATTATGAGCCCTTAAGCGCAAAAGACGTTCATCTTCATCCATTTTATCGTTAACAGGGGTGACCCAAAAATAGCCGGTTTGGTGGGCTTCAAAAGGAGCGGGTGAAACATAGCCTGAATAGGGCATAATGGCACGTTGGAAAATCGGTGTTTCCATAATGACCAGAGTTTCATCTTCTGGCACTGTGAATAGCTTGTTTTGGATGCCAAAGTCCCGAATCCGTTCCGCTTCTTTTTTATAATAGTTTAGAAGATTCTCAGGTTCTGGGTACTGGTTTTTTAAGTTTTGAATTTGCTGCTGCCAGGCAATACCTGGTGACAACTCTTCGGCGACTTCGTGCAATAGTTTCTCTGTATGAGCGAGAGAGTCTTCGCCCAGTTCAAGCAGAGATTCCATCGAATCGTCAAGCAGATATTTTTCTTTGAGCAGGTGCTCAAAACAGGTTTTGCCACAGGCAAAGTCATCTCTTGATTTGGGCTCCAGGGCGTGTAAAAATCCTTCGAATTCTTTCATGGCCTTTAAAGCAACCGTATTGCTATCCAGTAGATCCATGAAATAGTGGGGAACGGTGCCTGAAAAAGGTGGCAAGATATCTTCTAAAAACTGCTTGCCGTTATCTAAAGAGTTTAAAGCATGGCTAATCGATGCTTTTGAAATGTTTTCAGGCTGACGGCTCAGGTTTTCTTGTCCCTGTTTTAAGAGCTGTGGGATGCTTTTTAGGCGACCGATAATGGCTAAGACCCGATGATCAATTGGCAGATTATAGTTGATCTGCAAGCTTTGCACACCTAGCAAAGCTTCTGTCGGATAGAGAGAGGGATTGGTCTCCAGTAAACATTGTTCAGTTTCTTTATATAAAGTGCTTTTGAGATGTGCGGTTAAGATCTGAAGATCGGTTTGCTCTATCGTACTCAACTGCTCGGTTGCGATGGTAGCGAGTTGATCGACATAAGCCTGTAATTGTTGGTGATAAGCTTGTCTGAACTCAGTGCTATAGTTGGCGTAATCATAATCAAACTCACGAATACCCAGGCCTGTTGCATAGACCGGGTTGTTTTGCCAGCAATAACTTAAGATTTCTTGCGTTAAATTTGCCAGGGACAGATCCGGCATGATGGGTTACCTCTATTGTTTGATTGGAGAAGGCTGTTTAAGGCAGTATAGCGGTCTTTAGACTGGATCGTCCAGTTTAGCTACGGCCTTTAAATGAGCGCGAACTTGTTTTAACGACTCATCAAGCTCTTTTTTAGCGGTCTGGCTTTCAGGTTGGTTTTGGGCTGGATATTGATCAACAATAGAAGCATAGAGATCTCTTAATGCGTCATTAATAATTTGTTGATGATCAAAGGCTAACTCTGGAAGCTGACTGATAGGAAACCAGCGAGCGTCTTTGGCATCATCCTGCGCTTGAACCGGAGGCTTGCCCTGGAGTAAAGGCGTGCGATAAGCGGCGCTGATCGTTCTGCCACGCGGGTCACGCCCGGGATCTCCATAAATGCCTGTAAAAATGAGTGCGTCTACTTTTAAGCCTGTTTCTTCGAGTAGTTCGCGTTGAGCTGATTCGAGTAGCGTTTCGTCGGGCTCAATAAAACCACCTGGCAAGGCCCAGGACTCTGCAAAGGGATTGTTTTTACGCTGAATCAATAAAATGCAAATTTGTTTTTCGTAGTCTGAGAAGACAAGGGCGTCTACAGTGACCGAGGGCTTAAAATAATCTGTCATGGTTTATCCATTGCTCAGAATAAAATCCTGTCCTTTGATTTGAATCCGCAACTGGTCCTTATCATAAGCATAGATAAAATACCGAGAAAGACTATCTCCATCTAGAGTCACTATGCCTTGTACAGGTAGGGCGGCCCCCTCATCTTGATAAGCTTGATTATGTCCTGGCTGTCTTGTGAGTGGGTTTCTCATGCCAAATAATACGGTGCTATTTGCAAATTCAGCGTAATTAAGCATATTATCGACACTCAGAGGATAAAGTCCGCCATGATCTACAGCGTACAATTCGATGACATTCTGAAATGCGTGCATATTGGACTGAATGCTGGCTTTTGAAGCCCGCTCTTTGGCGTGAATCAACTGAACGACTCCAATTGAGACTAAAATTCCTAAAATCACAACAACGGTCATAAACTCAATTAAAGTCAGACCTTTTTGAAAACGGTGTCTGTGTCTGTTTTGTGTCACTAATTTTCCCCAGGCTGATAGAAGCTTTATGTTAGTCTATCTATTCCCAGCTTCAGTATAACTTAAACATTTTGGAGTAGTGTATGCACATTTTTCTGGTTTCAGTACGAACGGCTTTGATCTATGGTCCTGGTGAAATGTTAGAGTTGTCTGAGTCGAGTGGAGATCAGGTGTTTTTGAAACTGACTTGGCCCCATGCACGCGATTTAAATGAGTGGGAAGGTTATGTGGTCGTTGCACCCGAGAAAAATCAAGTCTGGGGCTTGTGTCACCCTGAGTGGACTTCTGATTTTGAAGAAAATTTGGAGGTCTTTTTTGCCTTTGCCCCCCAGCCGATTCCGCCCAAAGATCGCAAGTTATTCGATCAAATTGGGCAAGAAAAGGCTGAAAAGCAAATCCAGGCAGATTCTTGAGGGGGTTTATTGCAAGACATCCCAATCCATGACGGCTTCAATGCCTTTGAGACAAGTCAGGCCGTGAGCTTCAAATTGCTCGCGGCGCTTCTCGGCTTCAAAACCGCCCAATCCAACGGGCAGCTTTTGACTGAGCTTCGCCAAAGATACAGCTATTTCTTCAGCTTGTTGATCGCTCAGCGGAGCAACCATCGATACCAAAACAGCGGCTGGTTTTTGTTTTTCGCTGAACTTTATAATTTCTTCAATGGGCACATTGGGTCCCAGGTAGAGGGATGATTTTCTTTGCTGCGTTAATTCAAGCATGCAGCAAAGCAGTCCCAGTTCATGATAGTCTCCTGGCACACAAGCCATCAAAATTGGTTTTTCATCATGGCTTAATCCTAAGTTTTGTACATGAGATAAAATGCGACGGCGAATAATCGCAGAGGCCAGATGGGAAGCTGTCATATTAATTTTTTGACGCGTGGTCAGGTCACCAATTCGGGCTAAAATGGGCAAATCAACCGTGCGTACCGATTCAGAAAAGCTTTTTCCGGCCTGGGCCTGAATCAGCAATTGCTCAAATTTCATGGGGTCACCATTTGAGATCGCATGAATCATCAAGTCGTAGTTAGGCAGCTGACGGGGATCGCTGGCAAAAATTTTGCGGGGAGTGATCCTTTTTTCTTCGCGTAAGTATTTAATCACTTCAGTGCGGTTTTCTTGTACTTGCTCTGCTAAAACCTGGATGCTGACGCCTTTTTCTGTTTCCTGGCGAGCATAGCGCAGAATATCCAGATCTTCTTGAGAATATAAACGATAGCCGTTGGCTGCTCTTTCGGGAGAAACCAATTTATAACGTCTTTCCCAGAGTCTGACCTGATTAAGGGTTAACCCAGTCATTTCGGAAGCTTGTTTGACAGAATACTTAGGAAGATTATACTCAGGTATTTTGTTTAATGTCGTCGGCATTTTTAGACCTCTTTTATAGTCAATTAATACGTTTTTTATGACCCATGTCTGACATAAGTCTGTTTTACTTTACTTATCAGGTTACGTTAGTTTAACTTAGCTTGTCAAATAGGCTGTAAGCGCCTTCTTGAGAGGGTTTTGCTGCTTGTAATGAAGCGATAGAGCCAAAAAAGATCTCTTCTTTTTTGAAGATTTAGACTTGCTTTTTAGCGCGATTTTTATAAAGCATCGTTCTGCTTTTAATTTCGATTTGATGATCTTTGAAAGCATCGATTTCCATGCTAGGCTGTCTGAATTAACTTAGTTCAAAAAGGAGATGCGTTTAATGACAATTCGTGTAGGTATTAATGGGTTTGGGCGAATTGGCCGCCAGGTCTTTCGTGCCGCTTTTGAGATGGATGGTATAGAGATTGTGGCCGTTAACGATTTGACCGATGCGCCTACGCTGGCGCACTTAGTCAAATATGATTCTGTGCACGGGACTTTTCCTTATGAGGTTAAAGCTGAAGGGGGTGATTTGCTGATCGAAGGCAAAAAACTCAAGGTTTTATCTGAAAGAGATCCAGCCAAGTTGCCCTGGGGCGATTTGAAGGTAGATATTGTGGTGGAAGCGACAGGCTTATTCACCCAGGCTGAGAAAGCCAATCTGCACCGCGAAGCGGGTGCTAAAAAAGTAGTGATTTCAGCTCCTGCTAAAGGCGAAGATCTGACCGTTGTCTTGGGTGTCAATCACGAACTGTATGACAACGCAAAGCACCATGTTGTTTCCAATGCTTCTTGCACCACCAACTGTCTGGCCCCGGTTGCCAAAGCGTTGAATGATAAGTACGGCATTGTTAGAGGTTTAATGACTACCGTACATGCTTATACCAATGACCAAAATATTCTGGACTTACCCCATAAAGATTTACGTCGGGCCCGCGCAGCGGCGATGTCGATCATTCCGACCACAACAGGAGCTGCTAAAGCGGTTGCTTTGGTGATTCCTGAGTTGAAGGGTAAATTGAATGGGATGGCGATGCGAGTCCCCACACCCGATGTCTCAGTTGTGGATCTGGTCGTTGAGCTCAAGCAGCATGCCACTGCTGAAGAAATCAACGAGACCTTACGGGAATTTGGCAGAAAAGCACCTGACAAGGTTTTGAAAGTCTCTGATGAACCGCTGGTCTCGATGGATTATAAAACCTGCCCTTATTCGTCTGTTGTTGATTCAGAGTTGACGATGGTTCTGGGGGGCAATATGGTGAAAATTGTTTCCTGGTACGATAACGAATGGGGCTACTCTAGCCGGGTCGTCGATCTGGTGATGTATATGGGTGAGCGACTCTAAGCTTCACTTTGTTCAAGTCAATTCTTCAAGAAGGCCTGCTAAGGGCCTTCTTTTTCGTTTTTGAAACATCTGCTTGAGTTGATTGGGAGGGGATCTCTTTGGCCTATTTCAGTTTTTGCCAGGCGGTGACAAATAAAATATTGGCCGAGATAAAAAAGCCCGCGCCCAATAAACCAGCATAGAGCCAGGAGTGATTAAAACCCACAAAAATAGCCATGGCACCGCCTGCGATTAGATCCAGAATGGCGATCCCTATTAATAACCAAAAATTAGTAGGGGTAGACATGATCTGCTAATACTTCGAGAGAAATGGGGTTGGGCTCATTTAAATGCTTATGAAAGTCTGACGATGGGTTGATATCAGTAGGATAGAGCACTCTGATTACCTGACGGATCCATTTCATCCATGACCTCATTAAATTTTGATGCTATCATAGAAGCATACACAAATTACTAAGCCACTGGATATTATGACAGAAGCCAACCCCCCTTTTTCAATTAACCAGGCCCCGGAGGATAGCCTCCCTGATGTTTTGAGCCTTGCAAATCTGGATATTCCAGATGAAAGCGTTTTACGGGACTCTCAGGATCGGCCCATTTCGCCTGAAGCGTATCTTCATTTGCGAGAAGGGGTCACTCATTTTAAGCAGCAACGACTTCCTGAAGCCGAAATGGAAGTCGTTCGAGCTATTGACCTGCATCCTCCCTTGTCTCCCCTATACAATGTTTTTGGGATCTTAAAAATTGCACGCCGGGCTATTAATACTCTCAAACAGTCGGTTTTTAATGCGCTGACGACAGATCCCAGCTTTATGGATGAGTTTGTCAAAGCGGGTGTTGAATTATTAGCCAACGAACGTTATGAAGAGGCCGAAGCACAGTTTAAAAAAGCGATTGCTCTTAATCCAGATAATACGGATGCGCGTTTTCGGCTGGGCTTTACTCAGGTAACCCAGCGTAAATACCGCGAAGCCGTCGATATCTTTGAAGAATTGATTTTACTCGAACCTCAGAATATCAACGCCTTTTTTATGCTGGGGATGACCTATTCTGAGCTCAGAGAATATTACCCCTGTATTTCTAATTTGCAGTATGCCTTGCGCATGCAACCGGCCTTTGTAGAGGCTCGCTTGACCCTGGCAGATGCTTATCACCACCAGGGTAAATATCTGATCTCGTTGCAAGAACTGGACGCTTTAGAAGAATTTATTCCTGACGAAGATACCACTTATCTCCATCGGGGCATGCTCTTAATGGAGTTGGGGTCTTACGATGAGGCCATACCGCACTTTGAAAAAGTGATCGAGCTCAAGCCCAATGTTTTGGAAGCCTATGAATTATTGGTCGGCTTATATGAAAACGCTGGTAATTTAGAGCGCGGTATTAAGCTGGCTGAACGTGCCCTGGAAATTGATCCCACTAGCGGGGGTATGCATGCGGCTTTGTCTCGCATGAGACCCAAATATACGCCTGACGCTTAATGCAAGAGAGCTTAATGCGGGCTTATCAAGCCCTGCAGTCAAATCAGATTGCAAAGGCCTTTGCGTCCTTTCAACATTTGGTTCAAACTGATCCTAAATTGGCTGCGGCCTGGAATGGTTTGGGGATGTGTGAAGAAAGAGTCGGTCGTTTAGAAGCCGCCTGCCGGGCTTATCAACAGGCTGTGGCTTTAGATTCTCACGAAGCAGAGTTTCTGAATAATTGGGGCGTGTGCTCTTTAACCAGTGGTCGCACCGAAGCGGCTGTGAGCGCTTTTCAGCAACTCCTGTTGCTGAAGCCTGACTTTGAAAGCCGCTATAATTATGCCCTGGCTTTGACACATGCCCGCGATTTTACAGAAGCTATCCAGCAATTGGGCGTTTTGATCAACGAAAAGCCTGGCTGGGATCTTCCTCAAATGCAGCTTTTTGTGATTATGCGATTTTTCGCATACGATCCTCTGGCTGCTTCCTTTTTACAACAGCAATTACAAAGCGAGCCTGAGCAGGCTTTCCCTTATTTATGTCTGGCTATTTATCATGATGAGCGCCAGGATCAGGATCTGTCTATTCGCTATTACCGAATGGCATTGCGTCGCGATACCCACTTATTTGAGGCTTATCGTGGCTTAATTTCATTGCTTCAAACCCGGGGCAATTATCCGTATGCCTTAGAATTGGCAACGCGCTTGCATGAGATAGAAAACTCGCCGCGTAGTGTGAGTGAGGTGCTGACAAGTTTGCAGAACCCAATTGTGGCTTCGTTAGCAGAAATTGATGCTTTGCAGCGACGTATTTCAGATATTCTGGATTATTTTTTGAACCACCGTCAGGAGTTTGAATATCTCAAGTCGGAAAGCCGTTCACGACCGCATATTTTGAATTTTTACCATATGTATCATGGTGGCAACGACCGGCCATTACAAGAAAAACTAGCTGCTTTTCATCAGGCCAGCTTACCTGAACGACAATTTCTCAGGCCGACAACGCATGTCCGGCCCCGGATTGGGATCGTTTCATTGCGTTTTTGTGATCATTCGGTTATGCATTTGCTGCAAAGAGCGATTGAAACCCTTTTGAGTGCAGGTGATTTTGAGAGCTTTGTCTATTTTATTCACCATCCTCCGACCAGTCGCATTGATGAAGTGACTCATCGAATCGAGGGGCTAAGTGATCACTTTAGCCATCTTGCGGAGCATTATCTGGAAGCGGCCGAGCAAATTGCTCAGGATCAATTGGATATCTTAATTTACCCTGACTTAGGCATGGATAGCCTGACTTACACCCTGGCCCTTTTTCGTTTGGCTCCTTATCAATTGGTCTTGCCAGGACATCCTGTCACCACAGGTATGCCAAGTGTTGATTATTTCATCTCAGCTCAGACTCTGGAGCCAGCAGGTTCTGAGCAGTATTACACAGAGAAATTGATTCGTTTGCCAGGTTTGCCGGATTACCAGGCAGTTGTCATTCCAGAGCTAGCTTCACGAGAAGATCTGGATTTACCTGAGGGGAATTTATACTTTTGCCCGATGACGACTTTTAAAGTGCATCCGGAATTTGATGATTTAGTGGCTCAGATTTTGAGGCGTGATCCAGATGCCCAGGTTTTATTTTTGCAGTTTAAAAATCAATTGCATCTTAAACTGCAGGCGCGCTTTCAAACGACAATCCCCGATTTTTATGAGCGGATTCATTTTTTACATTGGTCTAATCGAGAAATCTTTTTTCAGCGTTTGATGACTGTCGATGTCATTTTAGATACCTTTTATTTTGGGGGTGGCAATACGGCTTATCAGGCTTTTGGGTTGGGTTGCCCGATTGTCTGTCGTGGGGATCTGCCCTGGAGTAAAGGACGCTGGACTCAGGCCATGTATCAATTAATGGAGATTCCAGAGCTGATTGCTCAGAGCAAGGCAGATTATGTTGATTTGGTGGTTCGTTTGGCTTTAGATAAAGTATGGCAAGCTGAGTTAAGAGAAAAAGTGAAGACACGCAATCAGGTCTTGTTCGATAACCCAACCTGGTCACAGGGGCTGCTCGAATTTTGTAGACTGCTACTAAAGAAAAACCCTCCTGCTTTATAGAAAAAGTAGGAGGGTTAAATAAAATGCTCTGAAACTTAACGAATTAAGTTAATGACGGTATCCAGATTGGTTTGGTGAACCGAAATCACTTTAGATACGGATGAGAAGAATTTCTGGGCCAGTGAGAGTTCAGGCAGAGCTTGAGAGAGCGAGCTGTTAGAGCTCTCTAAAGAGGCTGCTACCACACGAGCGGCACCTACGGTGACTGCATATGGACCCGCATCGGCAGCATTTCCGGTTTCCTCAAAGACGGTTGAGCCAAAACGGCTGAAACGTAGGAAGTTGGGAGAAAAATAACCTTGTAAGTGGACCTCACTAAAGACAGCGCCACCAAAGGTGGCTGCGGCGCCATCATCCAAACGAACGAGATCGTTTCCAGGGTCAAACTCAATACCAGCGCCACCCTGCGTCACCAGATAGAGCCCGGTGCTGTGGACCAGGCGCAAGCCATTGGCTGTTGACAAAATATGAAATTCGCCATCGCGGCTATAGTAATTAACAGTGCCTGCACCGTTGCCACCAATGGTAGCGGCCAACGAGAAGAACCCATCACCCTGAATTGCCAGGTGAGTGGGCTCGGTTGAGGCGACAATTGAGCCTTGCGAAAAGTCAAGGCTGGTCTCATCAATCTGAAGGGTGGTTTCTGGGGATTGAATACCCAGTAAGGGGCCGAAAGGACGGCGTTCTACGGTGGCTACGCCACCTCTAAATTTAACTTTTGATGCTTTGTAACCAGTACGGCTGGCTGCGTTCAGATTGGAGTTAATAACACCAATCCATTGATTAACTGCTTGCAGTGAATATAAACCGTCAAAACCAAAATCTCCGCGACCCATGTTGCCTCCAAGTGAAACGTTCGTTTAATCTGAGCTGTTCTCAGCTCGAATCAGATCTTAACTCTGTATTTTAAAAGAGTACGCGATCATTCTCTATTATCACCCTAATTATTGATCTATTCAAGTTGCTTTAACACAAAAAAAACGTTCAGCCAAAAATCGCGGGTTAATTTAATGTTTTTTTAACAAATCAAAATTTACTCTGTTTAGTTCTCGTTTAAGTTTTGGGTGTCTTTCTATTTCCTTAACCTAAAGTTATTTTATTGTTATCTCTTCCTTATGCTTGGTGACGTCAGATCCTCAGCGGCTATCCCTATAAGATAAATAACAGCAGTCGGACACTTTAAAAGGAGCAAATCGATGACTTACCTCAACACCAGTCCCGTCGCCACCAACAACTACCAGCCTCAAGCCCTTCAAAACTTGAATGCCCTGACCACAATTCCTATGGCTACAGGTTCTCAAACGGTTGTTGCTCGCGACCAATTGCAGATGTCTTACTCCCCCGCTCCTGCTCAAGCGCCTGCTGTTCAATTCGCTCCCCCTGCTGCTCCTGCTGCTAACGCCAACTTTTCACCTTTTGTACCGACCCTGACCACCTTAAGTATTTCTCGCGACGCTTTACAGTGGGCCACCGAGCTGGAAGCGAAAGTTCAACAAGGCTATCAACCCAGCGCTGAAGAGCGTTCTTACTATGACTCACTGGGTTCACAACTGGCATTGCTTCAACAAAACATTCAACCGATGAGCCCAGCACCTGCTTTGCCTCAGATTCAAAACTGGAACACCGTACAGAATTCTGTCACTCCTGGTGCTCAGCAGCCTGCAGCTCCTGCTGCTGGCCCCAATCCTTTCGGTCCCAATATGCCTGCCCAGGACAAACAGGTCAGCATGTCAGAAATTGAATGGGCGCTGATTTTAGAAGAGAAAGTTCAGAAATACGAATACAAGCCCACCGCTGAAGAAGAAGGCAAGTACCAAAATATTCTGGCTCGCTTTAAAGTGAACCCCGAAATCAAAATGAGCTTCCT